>NZ_JAALEB010000394.1:0-9960 GCF_014145165.1 Dietzia sp. Cai40
CCTCGCCGACCGCCCAGCGGGTGTACAGACCCCCGCGCGGGCAGGTGAACGCCGAGACCACCCGCATGGGAACCCGGGTGCTGCCGGGGCCGTGGCCGGGGGTGAGGGTGGAGTCGTCGCCCCCGACGATGAGTTCCGGCGCCACCGACAGGACGAGATCGTCCACCGCCCCCTCCGAGAGCAGCGTCCCGAGGAGGCGGGGGCCGCCCTCGAAATCCACCTCGCGGGCGTGGAGGCGGGACGCCAGCGCGCGCACCGCGGCGCCGGTCGGCCCCGGGTCGAGCACGTGCACTCTCACGCCCCGCGCCCGCGCGGCCTCGATGCGCTGACGACCCACCTCGTGTGCCGCGGCGATCCGGACCCGGTCGTCGGTGCCGGCGCAGAGGTCGATCAGCCGATCGGGTAGCGACCTGGTGAGGACGAGGACGGTGGGCGCGGGTCCGGTGCGCCGGTCCGTCCAGACCGGGCTCACCACGGCGGGACCGTAGCGTTCGGCCAACGCCGTCCCGGACCCCACCAGGACGAGGTCGGCGCGGGCCCGCATGGCGTCGTAGACCAGGCGGTCGGTGGGCGTTCCCAGGCCCCCGCTCCGGCCGTCGACGGTGGTGGTCCCGTCGATGGAGGAGATCATGACGGCACGGATCATCGGGGCGCCCGTGGGCTGGTCCGGCTGGAGGGCGGTCCAGATCGCGTCGAGCGAAGCCGGGTCGTCGTCGAGCGCGGGGGGTCGGGTCGACAGCACCTGGGGCTCCTTCCGTTCTGACGCCTGTCGCCCCACGATAGGCTCATCGCATGGTCTCTCGCCTCGTTGACGTCACCCCGGTGGTCCCCGCCGACCAACTCGTGGCACAGATGGTCCCGCCGTCGATGTTCGATGACGTGAGTTTCGAGTCCTACATCCCGGACCCCGCCGAGCCCTCCCAGGCCGCCGCGGTCAAGGCGTGTCGGGAGTTCGCCGAGGGCGTCGTGACCCGTCGTTCCCCCAAGAAGGGACTGTTCGGGCGTCGACCCAAGTCGGTGGAGGGGGCGGGGATCTATCTCGACGGCGGGTTCGGTGTGGGCAAGACCCACCTGTTGACCTCGATCTACCACACCTGTCCCGAGCCCAAGGCGTTCGGCACGTTCGTCGAACTGACCCACGTGGTGGGTGCCCTCGGGTTCAACCGTGCGGTCGAGGAGCTGTCCGGTCACTCGGTGCTGTGCATCGACGAGTTCGAGCTGGACGACCCGGGTGACACCATGCTGGTGTCCCGGCTGCTCGCGGAGCTCACCACGGCGGGCGTCAGCGTGGCCGCCACCTCCAACACCCTTCCCGAGCAGCTCGGCGAGGGGCGGTTCGCGGCCAAGGACTTCATGCGCGAGATCCGCAAGATGTCGGGGATCTTCGAGTCGATCCGAGTCGACGGCCCCGACTACCGTCACCGCAATCTTCCTCCGGCGCCGGACCCCATGTCCGAGGCGGAGCTCGAGGCGGACGCCGGCGCGGACCCCGGGGCGACGCTGGACGACTTCGACGCGCTGTGCGGGCACCTGGCCACCCTCCACCCGTCCAAGTACAACCGCCTCGTCGACGGGGTGACCAGGGTGTGCCTGCGCGACGTCGCTCCGTTGCCGGACCAGGCCATCGCCCTGCGTCTGGTCGTCCTGGCGGACCGCCTGTACGACGCCGGGATCCCCGTCCGTAACTCGGGGGAGAAGCTCGACGCGATCTTCACCGAGGAGATGATCGCCGGCGGCTACCGGAAGAAGTACCTGCGGGCCACGTCCCGGCTCCTCGCGCTGTCGCGTTTCGAGACGGTCGGCGGCTGAACGCTCAGTCCTGACCCGGGGCCCTCCCACCGAGCTCCCTCTCGTAGACGACGTCGGTGTTGGACACGCCGCCCACGTCGAACGTGCGCGTTCCCCGTTCGGCGAACCCCTGCCTGGCGTAGAACCGGCGTGCCCTGGTGTTGGCCACGTTGGTGGCGAGCCACAGACTTCGCGCGCCCCTCCCGGCACACCTCCGGACGACGTCGTCGAGAACCAGGGCCGCGATGCCCGAACCGTGGTGGCCGGGGTCGACGTACAGCTTGCTGATCCCGACGGTGGGTCGGTGGAGGATCTGATCGGCGCAGGCCGGGTCCATCTCGATCCCGTCCACGAGGAGGGCGTATGCGGCGAGTCGCCCACCCGGCGTCCTGGCCGCGAGGAGTTCGTGCCCGGGGGTGACCAGATGGACACTCAGCGCGCCGGTGGAGAGATGCCGGGCGATGAAGGCGTCGATCGAGTCCCGGGGGAGATCCGGGGGACACGCCAGCGGGAACGTCCGGGCTGCCAGCGCGGCAATCGGGCCGAGATCTGCCGCGACTGCGGGTTCGACGGTGGGTTCGACGCTGGCGATCACCCCGTGAGACTAGCGGGGCACGGGGATCAGGAATGCAGGTGCAGGTTCTCGGTCCCACCCACCCCGGACATCACCAGCCGTTCCGAGTCGTCTCCGCCTCCGAGGACCATAGTGACCTCGTAGGTGTCCGTGGCCGTGCGGCGCAGGTCGACGAGGATGCCCGTGGTGTGCCGGAGGTCGACGACCCGCCCCCGGACGTCCTCCAGGGAAATCGAGTCGACCGTCGCCGTGTGGGGCAGTCTGTGCGCAGTGGACATACCCCGATGATGAGTGATCCTCATCACGCGGCGAGCACGGGCACGTACCGAACAGGGAGCGATCCCGCCGAAATGCACGACGCCCCGGCGGTCAGCCGGGGCGTGTGTCGTGGTGCGCGATACTGGGATTGAACCAGTGACCTCTTCCGTGTCAGGGAAGCGCTCTCCCGCTGAGCTAATCGCGCGGGATTCACCGACCGGATCTCTCCGGCGTGGAGGTGGAGACGGGAATCGAACCCGTGTTGACGGCTTTGCAGGCCGCTGCCTCACCACTCGGCCACTCCACCGAAAAGGTATCGAGCCCGGTGAGGACTCCTGGCTCCTCGATCCCTCCGAGCGGATGACGGGATTCGAACCCGCGACCCTCACCTTGGCAAGGTGATGCGCTACCAGCTGCGCCACATCCGCACTGCTCCCCGGCTCGCTGTTGCTCACCGCGTTGCGAGAATGAACATTAGCCGACGCCGAACTTGGAACACAAATCGGGGGCCGGAAACCGGGTTCCACCTGCACGGACGCCCTGATCCGGGGTTCTGCGGCCCAGCGCGCACCGGCTCTCCGGACGCGTGTCGGCACGGTACCGGCACGGCACCGACACGGCTCCGGCGCCTCGCCGACCCCGAATTGGGGCCGCGGGTCCGGCTTGCTACAGTGTTCCGGTGCCGATCGAGAGATCGGGCCACGCGCGGTCCTATAGCTCAGTGGAAGAGCGCTCCGTTCACACCGGAGAGGTCACTGGTTCGAACCCAGTTAGGACCACACCGCACACGCAGCCTCCGCCCCGGTGACCGGGAGACGGGGGCTGCGTTCGTATCCGGGCCAGCCGGTGCGCCGAGTCAGTCCTGCCGTCCGGCGACAGCCTGCTCCAGGGCCTGGCCGAACACCTCGACGGGCTGTGCACCGCTCACGGCGAGCCTGCCGTCGAAGACGAAGAACGGCACTCCCTGCACCCCGATCCCACGGGCGGCCTCCACGTCTTCACGGACGCGCTCGCCGAACCCGTCCCCGGACAGCATCTGGTCGACCGCGTCGGCGGGCAGCCCGGCCTCGACACCGATGCGCCTGAGGACCGCCGGATCCGAGAGGCGCTCGCCGTCGGTGAAGTGGGCGCGGCGCAACGCCTCGTCGATCTCGTCCGCCTTCTCGTGGTCTGCGGCCAGTGCCGCCAGCCGGTGGGCGTCGAAGGTCGAGGAGATCGTGGCGGACCGCCAGTCGAACTCCAATCCGAGTTCCCGGAACCGTCCCGCCATCTGTTCCTGCGTGGCCTCCGCCTCCGCCTGCGGCATGCCGTACTTGCGCGAGAGCATCTGTGCGCTGGACTCGTCGACGCCGCTCTCGCCGTGCCGCGGCGCTGCGGGGTCGAGTTCGAAGGCCCGCCAGACCACCTCGACGTCCGTGTCGGGGTGGTCTGCCCGGAAGGCCTCCAGTGCGGACTCCAGATGGCGTTTGCCGATCCAGCAGAAGGGGCAGACGACGTCGGACCAGATGTCTATGCGCATGGCGGGTACAACGGCCCGAGGCGGTCCGGGATTCCGCGAGGCGCCGGGTAGCATGAACCGGCCCAGGTCCGTCACCGGAGCTGGTGCGCCGTCACGGGTGACCCACGGTCACCCGTCATCCACTGCCGAGGAGATCGCCCCCCGTGTCCGAGACCCCCGTGTCCGAGAACCGCATGCCGGAAGCCGACGTCGACGCAACGGGTGCGGGCACCGTGACCACCACCGTCATTCCGGCGGGAGAGCCAGCGGGCAAGATCCTCGCCGAGCGGGAGTTGCAGTCGAAGAGCGGCCCCGAGACCGTCGTGGTGGTGCGCGACCCCGGTGGCGCGCTGCGCGACCTGTCGTGGGCGCCAGAGGCGGACACCGAGGTCGAACTCGTCCGCGCGGACACCGAGGACGGCAGGTCCGTCATCAGGCACTCCTGTGCACATGTGTTGGCGCAGGCCGTCCAGGACAAGTTCCCCGAGGCCAAGCTGGGGATCGGCCCGCCGATCGAGAACGGCTTCTACTACGACTTCGACGTGGCCGAGCCGTTCACTCCCGAGGACCTCAAGGACCTCGAGAAGCGGATGAAGAAGATCATCAAGTCGGGCCAGCGTTTCGCCCGGCGCGAGTACGCCTCTCTGGACGAGGCACGCGCCGAGCTCGCCGGCGAGCCGTACAAGCTCGAGTTGGTGGAGGACAAGGGCCGGGCGGATTCCGGCGACGCCGGGGGCGCCGAGGCCCTCGAGGACGCGGAGATCATGGAGGTCGGGGCCGGCGCACTGACCGCGTACGACAATCTCAACCCGCGCACGGGCGAGGTGGTCTGGTCGGATCTGTGCCGGGGCCCCCACACACCCACCACCAAGTTCATCCCCGCGTTCACCCTCACCCGCTCCTCCGCTGCGTACTGGCGCGGGGATCAGAAGAACGCCGGTCTTCAGCGCGTCTATGGCACGGCGTGGGAGAGCACGGAGGCGATGGACGCCTACCTCGATCGCCTCGCCGAGGCGGAGAAACGGGACCACCGCCGGTTGGGCACGGAGCTCGACCTGTTCAGTTTCCCGGACGAGATCGGCTCCGGCTTTCCGGTCTTCCACCCCCGTGGCGGGATCATCCGCAACGAGATGGAACAGCACTCCCTCAAGCGACACCTGTCCGCCGGGTACTCGCTGGTCAACACCCCGCACGTGACCAAGGGCGATCTCTTCCGGAAGTCCCAGCACCTGAGCTGGTACTCGGAGGGGATGTTCCCTCCCATGGTTCTAGACGCGGAGTACGACGCCGACGGCAGGGAGACCAAGCCGGGGCAGGACTACTACGTCAAGCCCATGAACTGCCCCATGCACAACCTGGTCTTCGACTCCCGCGGCCGCTCCTACCGCGAACTGCCGCTGCGGATGTTCGAGTTCGGCACGGTCTACCGGTACGAGAAGTCGGGCGTGATCCACGGGCTCACCCGCGCGCGCGGTTTCACCCAGGACGATGCCCACATCTACTGCACCGAGGACCAGATGGAGGGCGAGATCGCCTCCGTGCTGTCCTTCATCATCTCGCTGCTGCGCGACTACGGCCTCGAGGACTTCTACCTCGAGCTGTCGACCAAGGACCCCGAGAAGTACGTCGGCGGTGACGAGATCTGGGAGCGCGCCACCGAGACGCTCGAACGGGTCGCCACCAACTCGGGTCTCGAGCTGGTCCCGGACCCGGGCGGGGCGGCCTTCTACGGACCCAAGATCTCGGTCCAGGCGCGCGATGCGATCGGCCGGACCTGGCAGATGTCCACGGTGCAGCTCGACTTCAACCTCCCCGAGTTGTTCGACCTCACCTACAACGCCGCGGACGGCACCAAGAAGCGCCCGGTGATGATCCACCGCGCGCTCTTCGGGTCCATCGAACGGTTCTTCGCCGTCCTGCTCGAGCACTACGCGGGGATGTTCCCGGCGTGGCTCGCGCCCGTGCAGGTGGTGGGGATCCCGGTGGCCGAGGCCCACGAGAAGCACCTCGAGGACGTGATCGACGAACTCCGCGGCCGCGGGATCCGCGCCGAACTCGATCTCGCGGACGAGCGCATGCAGAAGAAGATCCGCAACCACACGACCGGCAAGGTCCCGTTCATGCTGCTGGCCGGCGACCGGGACGTCGAGGCGGGCGCGGTGAGCTTCCGGTTCCCCGACGGCACCCAGCTCAACGGGGTCTCCCGGAACGCCGCGATGGACAAGATCGTCTACTGGATCAACTCGCGGCGCAACGACGTGCCCACGGCGGAGCGGGTGTGACGCCCCGGGAACCGACCCCGACGGACGGGTACCGCCAGTACGGGGTGGGGGAGGATCGCCTGCAGCTGCTGTGGACCCCGTACCGGATGTCGTACATCGCCGAGTCGACGCCCGAGCCCGCCGAGGGTATGACCGGGGAGCCCTTCCTCGACATCCCCCGGATGAGCGACGAGGACGGCCTGATGGTCGCCCGTGGCGCCCATGTCTACGTGGTACTCAACCTGTACCCGTACAACCCCGGGCACGCCATGGTGGTGCCGTACCGCAAGGTGGCCGACCTGGAGGATCTCGACGACGACGAGGCGCGTGAGCTGATGTCGTACACCCAGCAGTTGATCCGGGTCGTCAAGGCCGTGTCCCGACCGGATTCGTTCAACGTGGGGCTCAACCTGGGCAGCGCCGCGGGGGGTTCGCTGTCGGATCATCTGCACCAACACGTCGTGCCGCGCTGGATCGGCGACGCCAACTTCATTACGGTGACCGGCGGAACCAAGGTGCTGCCCCAGTTGCTCCGTCAGACCCGACAACTGCTGGCCGAGGCGTGGTCGACCGTGCCCGGGCCCGACCACACCTGATTGCGGGGGAACAGATGCTGAGCGAGTTCGGAAGGTCGGGTGTCACCAAGGTGGCACACCCCTTCGCGACGTTCCTGGTCCGGATCGGGGTCACCGCGAACGGCATCACCCTGGCCGGGCTGGTGCTGACCTGTGCGGCGGCGGTCGCGCTCTTCGGCAACGGCCACCTGGTGGCAGGGGCGATCGTGATCGCCCTGTGCACCCTGCTCGACCTGGTCGACGGGGCGGTCGCCCGGGCGGGTGACGGCGGGTCCCCCTACGGCGCGCTGGTCGACGCGGTGTCGGACCGGGTGGCCGACGGTGTGATCCTCGCGTCCCTGCTGTGGTGGCTGGTGGACGCCGAACCGGACAACAAGTACGCGCTCGGCATGCTGCTGGCGTGCCTCGTGCTCTCCCAGGTCGTGTCCTACTCCAAGGCCCGCGCGGACGCCGGGGGTCTGCGCACGCCCGGCGGTCTGATGGAACGCGCCGACCGCCTCGTCCTGATCCTGCTCGGTGCCGGCCTGGAGGGTCTCGGCGTCCCCTGGGCCCTCGAGATCGCGATCACGGTGGTCGCGGTGGGCAGTCTCATCACGGTCCTCCAGAGGGTGTGGGGCGGACGGGCCGACCACCTCGGGCGGCTCGACCGGCTCGGGTCACCGACGGCGGGCGACCGATGACCCGGCTGGGCCAGCGGGCCTCGGACCTCGGGTACGCCGCGGGGTGGGCTCTGGTGCGCGCGCTCCCCGAACCGGTGGCACGGGCCCTGTTCCGGACCGGAGCCGACGTCGCCGCCCGACGTCAAGGGGAGGACTCCCAGCTCCGCAAGAACCTGTCCCGGGTCCTCGGGGTCGCCCCCGCGGAGGTCCCCGACGACCTCGTCCGAGACTCCTTCCGTTCCTACGCGCGCTATTGGCGGGAGGCGTTCCGTCTGCCCTCGATGGACCGCGAGGCCGTGGCCAGGGAGATGGACCGGACCATCGAGGGCGTCGACCACCTCGACGCGGCCCTGGCCCGGGGACGCGGGGTGATCGTGGCCCTCCCGCACTCGGCCAACTGGGATCTCGGCGGGACATGGCTGGCGCGGCGGTACGGCACCTTCGCCACGGTCGCCGAGAGGTTGCAGCCGGAATCCCTCTATCAGCGCTTCCTCGAGTACCGGGAGAGCCTGGGATTCACCATCTATCCGCACACCGGTGGCGCCACGCCGCCGCTCGAGGCACTCCGCGAGTTCCTCCGCGGGGGCGGCATCGTGTGCCTGCCCGGCGAACGGGACCTGCGTCGGACCGGCGTCCCGGTGACCTTCTTCGGTGAGACCACCCGGATGCCCGCAGGGGCTGCCAGGCTCGCCGTGGAGACCGGCGCGCCGTTCCTCGTGGCGCAGTTCTGGTATTCCGACGAGGAGACGATGCGGGTGCGGATCACCCCGCCCATCGACGTCTCCGGCGGAGTGGAGGCGGCCGTGCAGGCGATGGCCGACCTCTTCGCCGAAGGGATCGCCCGTCACCCGGCGGACTGGCACATGCTCCAACCCCTGTGGCTGGCCGACCTGTCCGCCGACCGTCGCGCGCGGATCGAGGGCTGATCGACTCGTGCGCATCGGCATGATCTGCCCCTACTCCTTCGATGCGCCGGGCGGCGTCCAGGCCCATGTGGTGGATCTGACCGAGGAGTTGCGTCGGCGCGGCCACTCGGTCCGGGTGCTCGCCCCCGGCCGCCCCGAGAACGCACCGGTCTCCGGGATGACGCTGACCGGCCCGGGGGTCCCGATCCCGTACAACGGGTCCGTGGCCCGGTTGAGCTTCGGACCCGCGGCCTGGCGGACCACCCGTCACTGGTTGCGCAGCGATCCGCTGGACGTGTTGCACATCCACGAACCCAACGCGCCGGGAGTCGGGATGTTCGCCCTGGCCATGTCCTCGGGACCCATCACGGCCACCTTCCACACATCCACCTCCGGCTCGATGATCCTCGGTGCCGCGGACGGCGCCCTCGCACCGCTCCTGGAGAAGATCCGCGGTCGGATCGCGGTGTCGACCCTCGCCCGGCGATGGCAGATGGAGGCCCTCGGGTCCGGCGCGGTGGAGATCCCCAACGGCGTGGACGTCGGCGCGTTCCGCGGGGTCGACGCGACGGCCGAGCGATCCGGTTCACCCACCGTGGCCTTCCTCGGGCGTTACGACGAACCGCGCAAGGGTATGGACGTTCTGGTCTCCGCACTCCCGGCCGTGCTGGAGGCCGTGCCCGACCTCCGGTTACGGATCATGGGGGACGGCGACGAGCGGGCACTGCGGGACCGGTTGCCGTCGGGCCTCGACGTGGACTTCCTCGGTCGGGTCGACGACACCCGCAAGGCCGCGGTGCTCGCGGCCGCGGACGTCTACTGCGCACCCAACACGGGTGGGGAGAGTTTCGGCATCGTCCTGGTGGAGGCGATGGCGGCCGGGACGGCCGTGGTGGCCTCCGATCTCGACGCGTTCCGCCGGGTCCTGGGAGACGGGGACTGTGGTGAACTCGCACCGGTGGGGGACCCCGGTGGCCTGGCCGCCGCCCTCGTCCGCGTGCTCGGCGACGACGGACACAGAGCCGATCTCTGCGCGCGCGCCTCCGAGGCGGTCCGGGAGTTCGACTGGCCGGTCGTGGCGGAGCGGGTGATCCGCGTGTACGAGACCGTCCGTGGACCGGGGGAGACCATTCGTGTCCGCTGAAGTGCTCCTCGTCGTCGTCGCACTGGTCATCCTGGCGGTGACCGCCCTGCTCGCCGCCTACCTCACCGCACATCGTCTCGACAGGCTCCACATCCGGACGGATCTCGCCCGAGCCGCACTGATCGGCGCCCTGGAACGCCGCCACACGGTGACAGCCGCGATCGTCGCGGAGCTGGGCGGACGGGACCCTGCATCGGCGCAGCGGTTGTCGCACGCCCTGGCGCTGGCCCGCGCCCATCCGACCGACTCGGTCACCGGGACCGACCCCCGGCCCGACCCGGACCCGACCCGGCCCGGC
>NZ_JAALEB010000395.1:0-1185 GCF_014145165.1 Dietzia sp. Cai40
CGCCCCCGATCTGGCCGTCGTACAGGCCCATCACGCCCTCGATCACCGCGACGTCGGCCGGCCGCGGCGCGGCCTGCGCGCCGTGTAGCAGGAGGGGCACGATTCTGTGCTCGCCGACCAGGTGCGGGTCGAGGTTGCGGCCCGGCCGCCCCGTCGCGAGCTCGTGGTAGCCCGGGTCGATGTAGTCGGGGCCGACCTTGTGGCCCGAGACCGTCAGGCCCCTGCGCCGCAGGGCCGCCATGAGCCCGGTGGCGACGGTGGTCTTGCCGTGACCCGACGCCGGAGCGGCCACCACGAGCCGGGGCAGGTCGGTGCGCGATCCGGTCACCATTCGATCCCCCTCTGACCCTTCTGGCCGGCGTCCATCGGGTGCTTGACCTTGGTCATCTCGGTGACGAGGTCGGCGACCTCGATCAGCCGGGGGGCGGCGTCGCGGCCGGTGATCACCACGTGCTGCCGACCGGGCCGCGAGGTCAGCGTCTCGACCACGTCCTCGACGTCCACCCAGCCCCACTTCATCGGGTAGGTGAACTCGTCGAGCAGGTAGAGGTCGTGCCGCTCGTCGGCGAGCCGGCGCTTGATCTCCGCCCAGCCCTCGGCGGCGTCCGCGGCGTGGTCCTCCTCGGTGCCGTCCTTGCGCGACCACGACCAGCCCGAGCCCATCTTGTGCCACTCCACGGGCCCGCCCTCACCGGTCTCGGCGTGCAGGCGGGCGAGCCGCTCCATGACCGTCTGCTCGCCGATGCGCCACTTGGCGGACTTGACGAACTGGAACACCCCGATGTCCCACCCCTGGTTCCAGGCACGCATGGCCAGGCCGAACGCGGCCGTGGACTTCCCCTTGCCGGGCCCGGTGTGGACCATGATCAGGGGCTTGTTGCGGCGTTGCCGGGTGCTCAGCCCGTCGTCGGGCACGCGGGCCGGTTGTCCCTGCGGCATCAGGCCACCTCTCCCTCTGTCAGCGCCGTGGTGCGGCGGTCAGGGGCCGTGTGGGTGCGGACGGTGTGGGTCAGTCCCTCGGCCGTCACCTCGCCCAGCGGGATGTGCTCGGCGCCCAGGTGCGTGGCGAGCTCGGAGGCCAGGCCCATGCGGAACCGGCCGCTCTCGCAGTCCACCACCACCGACGCCACGCCTAGGGAGGCCAGCCCGGCCGCCGCGGCGCGGGACCGGGCGAGGGCGTCCGGG
>NZ_JAALEB010000396.1:0-2366 GCF_014145165.1 Dietzia sp. Cai40
ATCATGCGTAGCCTGTCCGGAACCCGAAACCGCATCGCGTTGACGGTGGCGGGTCTGCTGACCCTGGCCGTCGCGGCGTGGCTGGTCGCGGTGTCCTTCGCCCTCATCCCCGCGGGCTCGCCGCTCGCCGGCCTGACGGTGCCGGCCGACTCGACGGTGTCGATGCTGGTGCAGGAGCACCGTGGGTGGGCACTGCCGGCCGCCACCGCCGCCTCCGTCCTCGCCGTGCTCGCCGGGCTGGGTCTGCTGCTCGCGCAGATCCCCACCGCACCGGCGCACACCTCTCTGCGTCTGCACGACGACGACGGCACCGTCCTGGCCACCCTGGAACCCCAGGTGCTGGAACGTGCGCTCGCCGAGCGGGTGGAGGGCGTCCCCGGCGTCGAGGAGGCGTCCGTGCGGGTCTCCGGCTCCACGACCTCCCTGCGGATCCTGGCCGAGGTGACGATCGCCGAGGAGGCGCAGGTGGAATGGGCTGTCGAGGAGGCCCGCCGGGTGCTTGCCGCGGATCCGGAGACCGCCCTCGGCACCAGCCCTCGGTCGGTCGACCTGCTGGTCCGCGTGCACACCCCGCGGACCTCCCGATCCGACCGCGTGGCCGTGCGCCATCACGGTGCGGGCGGGGAACTGGTCTCCGAGGCGGCATGACCCCCGCGCCCTCCCCGCCGGGGGAGTACCCCGACCGCACCCTGGTGCTGCGCGCACAGGACGGTGACCCCGACGCCTTTGACGTGTTGATCGACCGCCACCAGGGTCGCCTGTTCCGCATCGCCTACCTGGTGTTGGGGGACCGGCAGGACAGCGAGGACGTGGTCCAGGAGTCGCTGCTCACCGCGTGGAAGCGGCTGCATCTCCTGGACGACCCGGATGCGGTGCGGAGCTGGCTGTCCCAGATCTGCTCGCGTCGGGCGACCGACATCGCCCGCCGCCGGGCCCGCCGCTCCACCGACGCCCAGCCGCCCGAGCTCCTGAACGTCCACCGCGACGAGGGCCCCCGGTCCGACCCCGCGCAGACCACCGTGGTCAACGCGCAGATGCAGGCCCTGGCCCGGGTGCTCGGGACGATGGACCCGGATCTGCGGTCCTGCTGGACACTGCGCGAGATCGACGGCATGTCCTATCGGGAGGTCGCGTCCGCGCTCGACATCACCGAGTCCACCGCACGGGGCCGCCTCGCGCGTGCCCGCACGCACGTGATCGAATATATGAAGGAATGGCGGTGAACACCATGGACGGATCCTCCGGACCCGGTGGACCCGACGACGCCGAGGCCACCCGGCACTATCTCGATCAGATCAGTGCCCTGCACCGCGACTGGGACGAGCTCGAGAGCCGGGGCGACGACTCCGTGCAGCTGTCCGGTCGGGCGAGGTCGGCACTGGCGGAGGCCGTCCGCGCGGATGCCCGACACGGCGCGCGGGTGCAGATGCCTCCCACCGACATCGGCCCCTACTCGCTGACCGAACTCGCCCTGCGGACACTGATCCGCGACACCGTCGACGGCGTCCCGGGGGTGCTGAGTCTGCGGACCACCGTCGACCACGATCCGGTCGAGGGCTGGGGTACCCGCGGTCTGCCCCGCCGCATCGCGTGCCGCGTCTCGTTCGCGGCGTCGACCCCGGATCTGCCCGCCCTGGCGGACGCGGTCCGACAGGCGGTGCGTGGTGCGTGCGCCCGCGAATTCGACCTCGTCGACCTGGTGGTCGACGTCCACATCGAGGATCTTCATGAGAACTGAGCCGACGGCAGCGGAGTTGATCGACCTGGTGGTCGCCGTCCCCGGGGTCAACGGGATAGAACCCGGCATCGGCACCTCACTGCGGGCGCTCGATGCCCGCATACGGCGGGCCGGCCCGGTCCTGAGTCACTTCGGTCTCCACGTCGACCGCGACGGCAACAGGGTCACCGTCGAGGTGAGCCTGGACCCCTCCCGACCGGTCAGGCAGAGCGTGCGGGAGATCCAGTCGGTCCTGCGGGACGCCCTGGGTGCCTCGGTGCCGGTCGGTACCGAGCTCGAGGTGCGGGTGCAGTCGCTCCACCGGGGCTGAGCCCGCGGCGCGTGCGTCCGGCGCGCACACCGTTGGCGATCACCAGGATCTCCGCGAGCTCGTGCACCAGCACGACCGCGGCCAGCCCCAGGACGCCGGCCAGCGCCAACGGCACCAGCCCGATGATGATCGCCAGCGAGAGCCCGATGTTCTGCAGCATGATCCGGCGGGAGCGGCGGGCGTGCTGCAGCGCCCGGGGCAGGTGCCGCAGGTCCTCGCCGAGGAGGGCCACGTCGGCCGTCTCGATCGCGACGTCGTTGCCCATCGCCCCCATCGCGATCCCAGGTCCGCGGTCGCCAGGGCGGGGGCGTCGTTGAC
>NZ_JAALEB010000397.1:0-2243 GCF_014145165.1 Dietzia sp. Cai40
CCTGTACCCGCGGGTGCGGACGATCACCCCTGGCGACTTCTCCCACCCGCTGCAGTTGCTCGCGGAGACCATCGGGTTCACCGACCCCGTCTCCGGTGCCGAGCGCCGATTCAGGACCCGCAGGTCGCTCGAGGCGTGGCCGTCCGGGAAGGCCCGGGCGAAAGATCCGGGCCATCCCCCATCGGCACCCGCTCCGAACTCCTGCATGCTTTAGGTCGACCACCACGATCCAGGGGAGCAGATGACCACGCAGGCCGAGACCCAGCACCGGGCGGAGGGCGCGGAGCTCGCAGCCGTCGCCACCGACCTCGTCATGACCTACGGCGAGGGCGAGACCGAGGTCCGCGCGCTGGACCACGTCAGCGCCTCGTTCGAGCGCGGACGGTTCACCGCGATCATGGGCCCGTCCGGCTCGGGAAAGTCCACGCTCATGCACTGCATGGCCGGCCTGGACCGGCCGACCTCGGGTTCGGTGCGCGTGGGTGACACGGAGATCGTGGGCCTGGCGGACAAGGAACTCACCGCGCTGCGCCGCGACCGGATCGGGTTCGTATTCCAGTCCTTCAACCTCGTCCCCACCCTGACCGCCGAGGAGAACATCACGCTCCCGCAGGACATCGCGGGCCACGCCATCGACCGCGCGTGGTTCGACGAGGTGATCGGGCGGCTGGGGATCGCCGACCGCCTGTCCCACCGCCCCTCGGAGCTGTCCGGCGGTCAGCAGCAGCGCGTCGCCTGCGCGCGTGCGCTGGTGGGGCGCCCGGACATCCTGTTCGGCGACGAGCCCACGGGAAACCTCGACTCCACCTCGTCGGCGGAGGTGCTGTCGATCCTGCGCAGTGCGGCGGACGACTTCCAGCAGACCGTCGTCATCGTCACCCACGACCCGCGTGCCGCGACCTACGCCGACCGCGTGCTGCTGCTCGCCGACGGCCGGGTCGTGCGTGAGCTCTCCCATCCCACGTCCGACGAGATCCTGGCGGCCATGGGCGCGCTCGAGGAGCGGTGATGGCCGCCCGCCACGCCGCTGGTCACGCCCCCAGCCATTCCCGGCCCATGCTCCGGGTCTCTCTCCGCAACATCGCCGCGCACAAACTGCGCCTGGTCCTGTCCGTCCTGGCCGTGGTGCTGGGCACCGCGTTCGTCACCGGGTCGCTCGTGTTCACCTCGACCCTCAAGAGCACGTTCGACGGCCTGCTCGACCAGGGCACGCAGGATCTGTCCGCGATGATCGAACCCGATGACCCCCGGGGCGCCGGGGTGCCGTTCGAGGTCGCCGACCGCGCGCTCGGACTGCCGGGCGTCGAGGCCGTCACCCCCGGGGTGACCGGCACCGTGGTGATGTTCAACTCCGACGGCACGCCCTATCAGTCGGGTGGCGCCCCGTCGGAGGGGCTGGAGTGGGTCGAGCCCGACCAGGCCGTCGGGAGCAGCAGCTGGATCTCGGACGGGCGCGCTCCGGCCGCGGACGGCGAGGTCGTCCTCCCCGAGTCGGTGCTGGACAACGCGGGACTTGAGATCGGCGACTCCGCGCGGGTGTACACCACCTCCCAGGGGATGATCGACGTCACGGTCGTGGGCTCGTACTCCTCGGAGACCGACGTCGGCGGCTACGTCGGGGTCGGCTTCACCTCCGCACAGGCCCGCGCCCTGTTCACCGACGGGGAGAACGCCACCAACGTGGCCGTCCGCGCGGTCCCCGGCGTGAGCCAGGAGGAGATGCGCGACACGCTCGCCGCCGAGTTCCCCGAGTACGAGGTGAGCACGGGCGAGGAGGTCAAGGAGAGGCTCTCCGAGCAGCTGTCGACCATCCTGGACTTCGTCAACTACTTCTTCGTGGCCTTCGGCCTGATCGCGCTGCTCGTCGGCACGTTCATCATCTACAACACCTTCTCCATGCTGGTCGCACAGCGGCTCCGCGAACTCGCCCTCTTGCGGGCGATCGGCGCGACCCGCGGCCAGCTCACCCGGTCCGTGCTGGCCGAGGCCGCGCTGACCGGACTGGTCGGGTCGGCGATCGGCGTGCTGGCCGGGTTCGGACTGGCCCGGGTCATCTTCGCCGTACTCGACGCCTTCGACCTGGGGATCCCCTCAGGGGCCCTGGCACTCACCCCGATGTCCGTCATCACCCCGCTGGTGCTGGGCTTCGTCGTCACCGTGTTCTCCGCCTGGGCGCCCGCCCGGCGCGCCGGACGCGTCGCCCCGGTCCAGGGCATGCGGGTCGGGGCCGCCTCCTCGGAGGC
>NZ_JAALEB010000398.1:0-2522 GCF_014145165.1 Dietzia sp. Cai40
ACATCCGATCGCTCACCCGGCGGATCAACGAGATCGAGGGCCGATTGGGTGTCCGCGTACAGGTTGACGTGACGTTGCGGGTACAGGCTCACGTGTCGGTGTCCGGCTGGGGTTTATGGTGCCGGTTCGTCGGCAGTGCTGACAAGGTCCGCTCGGTCCTTGAGCCGGTAGGACGGTCCGTTGATTGCGATGACCTCGCAGTGGTGCAGGAACCGATCCAGGATCGCCGTGGCCAAGACCTCGTCTCCCAGGACGGTGCCCCATTCGGCGAAGGTCTTGTTGCTGGTGATGATCGTCGAGCCCTTCTCGTAGCGGCGTGAAACCAGCTGGAAGAACATATTGGCCTCCGCGCGGTTGAGTGGGAGATAGCCGACTTCATCGATGACCAGCAGTGACGGTCGGGCCAGACTCGAGAGCTGCTTGGGCAAGGTGCCGAGGCTGTCTGCCTTGCGCAGCTTGCGGACCAGGTCGTCCAGCGTGGTGTAGTAGATTGAGTGGCCGGCCCGGCACGCGGTCACCGCCAGCGCCACGGCGATGTGGGTCTTGCCCACGCCGGGCGGGCCGAGCAGAGCGATGTTGGCTTTGCGTTCGACGAACTCCATCGCCGCGAGATCCTTCAAGCGCCGGGCATCGACGCCAGGTTGGAACGCAAAATCGAACTCCTCCAAGGTCTTGTGGTGCGGCAGACCGGAGAGCTTGAGCGCGTTGCGAAACCGGCCCGACTCCCGGTGGGTGACCTCCTCCTCGAGCAGCTGGTCGAGAAAGTCCAGGTACCCCAGCTGAGACTGCTCAGCACGGGTCGCGGCGTCAGCTGCGGCGGCGGCCATGTGCGGCAGCTTGAGACGCTGCGCGGCGGCGGTGATCCGACTGATGACGAACTCGCTCACGAGGCCTCACCCGCCACCAGCTCGTAGGACGCCAACGGCCGTCGAATATCGGGAACCGGGTCCATCGAGGCCAGATAGTGCGCCAGCACCGAGGACGACTCCTCCGGCCTGGCAGATGCCCCGGCCCGGTCGGGCTCGGTGTGACAGACGGCGCGGCCGACCCCGTCGGGCAGGCCGTCCCAGTGGGTGGGGTCGATGATCCACTCGTGCGACCGGCCGCCACGCCGATGGACCGCCAGCACCTGGGCGGGGTCCTCCAGGCGGCAGACCTTGATGCGGCTGGCTGTGGCACGGACCAGGACCTTCTGCCTCGCCGTCACCTGGGAGGCGGGGACCGAGTAGTGGTCGGACTCGAACGAGATCAAACAGTCCTTGCCCACCGTGCGCACGTGATCGTCGAAGATCTCGTACTCCGTGGCCGGCAGCGGGCCCAGTGCGGCGTGATCCGTTGCGGCGGCCTCGGCGATGACCTGCCCGTGGGTGCGGTGAACCTGGCCGCGGCGGATCTTCACCCACCGGGCGAAAGCGGCATCAACGTCGCCGACCGAGCGAAAGCGGCGGCCGGCCACGACGTGGTCTCGCACGATGTCGACCTGCCGCTCCACCCGGCCCTTGCCGGTGGGCCGGTAGGCGGCCAGCACATCGATGCCGTACCCGTAGTGGCCGGCGAACGCGGTGGCTGCGGCGGTGACCGGGACCGCTTTGCCTGGGGCCACATGGCGGCGCACCACGGTCTTGAGGCGGTCGTAGACGATCACGGCCGGGACCCCGCCGAAGTGGTCGAAGGCCCGCCGGTGGCAGTCGAAGAACGTCGCGGCATCCATCGAGGTCACGAAGCAGCAGAACGGGTCCCGCGAGTACGACAGCGTCATGTGGAACGAGTACACGCGAACCCCGGTGCCCAGCAGATCTCCCTCATCGCCCCAGTCGACCTGGGCCTGGGCCCCGGGCAGAGTGGCGATGCGTCGGTGCAGACTCCCCGCTCCCGGTTCGTCGAGGCCGAGCTCGGCGCGGATCTGGGGGCGGCGGGAGCGGCAGTAGGTCTTGACCCGCTGATAGTGCACATGCACGTCGTGCTCGTCGGCGAGACGCTCGCAGATCACAGTGGCCTTGATATCGATGCAGGCTCGCAGCATCGCATCGATCAGCGCTGCGATCACCTCGGTGATCGCAACCTTCTGCGTGCCCTTGCGCGAGGGCGCCGACGGCGGCGCCGTCGCGGCATCCTCGGCCAGGTACTTGCGTACCGTGCGCCAGTCACAGCCGCACTCGCGACCGATCTCGGCGTACGTCATGCCGGTGGCATGCAGCTGTTTGAAACGTCGGATATTCATCCAGGACTCCTGATCCAGGATCATGGGGGTGGGCCACCCTTCGGAAATCGTCAACTTGCCGGAAGACGACTCCAAGGGTGGCCCACCCACCTCGGCGAACAACTACGGAACGCCGAACACCGACCTGCACATGAACCTGTCCCCAAACCGACATATCAGGGTGTACGCGGACATTGGGCACGCTGGTGCGCGCGAATCACCAGCACTTGCTTGACGTGCCGGGCCTCGGGGTGCTCGGAGCGGCCACGATCATCGGCGAGACCGCCGGGGTCAGGCGGTTCAAGTCCAAAGACGCCTTCGC
>NZ_JAALEB010000399.1:0-3974 GCF_014145165.1 Dietzia sp. Cai40
GTGGGCGCCGGGCGTGGTCGACTCAGCGTGCGGGCGGTGCGGCCTGTCAGGCGAGCGCGGCGCCGCGGGCCCGGTCGAGCTCCTGCTCCAGGCCCGCCACCAGGGTCTCCGCAGGCTGCTCGCCGCACATGCCCAACCAGTTGGCGAGCATGCGGTGGCCGCCGTCGCTCATCACGGACTCGGGGTGGAACTGGACCCCGTGGACGGGCAGTTCGCGGTGCCGCATCGCCATGATCAGCCCGGACCCGGTCCACGCGGTGGGCACGAGTTCCTCCGGGACGGTCTCCGGGAGCACCGTCAGCGAGTGGTAGCGCGTCGCCGTGAACGGGCTGGGGATCCCGGCGAGGACGCCCGAGTCGTCGTGGGTGACCCGGCTCGTCTTGCCGTGCATGAGTTCAGCGGCCCTGTCGACCGTGGCGCCGAAGGCCTCGCCGATCGCCTGGTGTCCCAGGCACACGCCCAGCACCGGGACACCCGCGCGCCCACAGACCCCGATCAGCGGGATCGTCGCTCCCGCCCGGTCCGGCGTCCCCGGGCCCGGGCTCAGCAGGACGCCGTCGAACTCGGCGACCACGCCCGCGAGCGACGCCGGGTCGTAGCCGCCGTCCGGGCCGGCGAGTCTCTCGTCGTCGTTCCGCCACACCTCGCACGTCGCGCCCAGCTGTCCCAGGTACTGGACCAGGTTGTAGACGAAGCTGTCGTAGTTGTCGACGACGAGGATGCGCATAGATGCAGCGTACTGCTGTCGTCGGGATGAACGTCCCCGGCGGGTCTTGGTAGAGTGGCCTGGATCAGCCCCACCAGTGCGAGGACGTCATGCCCAAGTCAAAGGTCCGGTCGAAGACCGAGTACACCGACGCGGCCGTCAGCCGCACCCCCGTCAAGGTCAAGGGGACGCCCACCGCGCAGTGGTACCTGATCGTGATGTTCGGTCTCATGATCCTGGGCCTGGCGTGGTTGGTGACCTACTACATCGCCGGTGAGCGGATCCCGTTCATGCAGTCCCTCGAGACCTGGCAGAACTTCGCCATCGGTTTCGGGCTGGCCGTGGTCGGGCTGCTCATGACCATGAACTGGCGCTGACACCCGTTCTACCGGAACCCCGTTCCCCGCATTCCACAGCTTAATTCACAGGTCACCCCCCGCACGACGCGGGGGGTGACCTGCATTTTCTCATCGAATTGACATCCATGCAGGTCACGGTGGTGTATTCGGCGAAGTGACCGGTGTTAGCGATGCCCGCGCCCGCGCACACAGGCTGTGGACAACTCCCTCCACACTGGGGATAAACCCTCGACGACGACGACGAGGACGACGCCGCAGGTCGGGGTGCTGCCCTCTCGAACGCGGATCGAACTCCACCCGTGTGATTCATCCACACTGTGGATTCCGCCTGTGGATAAGGGAGGATGGCGGGATGAGTGAGACAACGGCGTCCACCGACGGACACCAGGCCGCGTCGTGGGGCCCGGGGACCCTGTGGCCGGCCGCGCAGATCGCCCTCGGGGTCGGTGCGGTGGTGGTGGGACTGACCAACCGGGATCCCCTGGGGCTCATCCTCACCGGGCTGCTGGCGCTGCTCGTGGTCCCCGCGGGGGTGATGCAGTTGATGCGGCGTCCCCGGATAGAGGTGGTGGACGGGCAGCTCGCGATCAAGAAGCTCGGTGGCGTGGTCTTCGTGCCGCCGGCGCAGGTCGTCGAGGCGCGCGCGCTCGGGGTCGCGAGATGGGGCGTGCGCCAGCACCTCATGCGACTGGAGTACGTGGACGACCGGGGGCGGGAGCAGCTCGACGTGTTCACGCGGGGAGACCTGGGGACCGATCCGCGTGAGGTGAGGGAGAGGCTGGTGGGCCTGGGATTCGGGGGGACCCGGGGGCCGGGGCCCGGCGGTCCTGAAGCTGGCGGCCCGGGATCTAGCGCCTGAGGACGTAGCCCAACTGCATGGTGTCGGCCGCGTACCAGGCGGCCACGGCGACGAGCGCCACCAGTCCCAGGTAGGCGAGCCACGACACGGTCTCCCGACCGCCACGGCCCACCCGTCCCGGCAGTCGACGGGGCAGGACCACCAGGACGAGCGCTCCGAGCGCGCCCACCACCAGGCCGCCCAGGTGGGCGGCGAGGGAGATGCCGGGAACGAGGAAGCTCACGCCGATGTTGAGCACCAGCAGTATCCCGATCCCCTTGACGTCGAGGCGCATCGACATCGCGACGATCGCGTAGGCACCCATGAGGCCGAAGATGGCGCCGGACGCCCCGGCCGTGAGCGCGTTCTGGCCGTAGAACATCACGGCGACGGAGCCGCCGAAGGCCGAGACCAGGTACAGCGCGAAGAACCGGGCGTGTCCGATGCTGCGCTCGATGCCCAGACCGAGGATCCACAGCATGTACATGTTGAGCAGGAGGTGCATCGGCCCGAAATGCTGGAAGGCCGAGGTCATCAGGCGCCACCACTCGTCCCGCGCCGCGACCAGCGGCGGATAGAGCGCCGTGGCCTCGAACAGCGCCGAGGTGTGGTTGCCGAGCATGCTCCGCGACTGGGCGACCGTGGCGGCGTAGACCGCGAGGTTGGCGGTGATGAGCCACGCGGTCACCGGCTGGCGTCGGAAGAAGCGGGAGACGGCGCCGCCGCTGTGCGTCTGGGTGGTCATGGGCTGGTGTGCTGTCACCGTTCCTGGATCGTCGTGGATAGACCGACGGCGCGGGACCGGTGTTCCGGTGCCCGCGCCGCTGGCCGGGCCGTGTCGCCACGACCCTGTGGATCAGGAGTCAGGAGATCAGGAGTCAGGAGATCTCGATCGACTCGATCACGATGTCCTCGACCGGGCGGTCCATGGCGCCGGTCTTGGTGGTGGCGATGGCGTCGATGACCTTCTGCGAGTCGGCGTCCGCGACCTTCCCGAAGATGGTGTGCCGGTTGTTCAGGTGCGGAGTCGGGCCCACGGTGACGAAGAACTGCGAACCGTTGGTCCCCGGGCCGGCGTTGGCCATGGCCAGCAGGTACGGCTCGGTGAACTGGAGCTCCGGGTGGAACTCGTCCTTGAACTGGTAGCCCGGGCCGCCGCGGCCGGTTCCCGTGGGGTCGCCGCCCTGGATCATGAACCCGGAGATGACGCGGTGGAAGATCGAACCGTCGTAGAACGGGCCGGACTTCTCGCCCTTGGCGTTGGCCTGGGAGTAGTCCTTCGACCCGTCGGCCAGACCGACGAAGTTCGCGACCGTCTCCGGGGCGTGGTTGCCGAACAGATCGACGACGATGTCGCCCTTGTTCGTGTGGATGGTTGCCTTCTGCGTTGCGATGCTCACGACGACCATCCTGCCACGCGGTCCCGGTGGATGTCGGCGAGGTGGTGGTCGCTGTCCGAGGGCTGTGCCACCATCTACCCATGAGCACACGAAGCGATCGCGCCGCCGAGCGTAAGGCCATCAAGTCCGCCGAGAAGGACCTGAAGAACGCCGGCACCGCCGCCCGGAAGGCGTTCGACCTCAAGGATCCCCGCTTCCTCGGGGAGGCCGCCGTGGCCGCGACCCGTGGGCCCGCGGGCCTGGCCCTCTTCGGCGCGAGCCGCGGTATCCAGGTGCTGCGGGACCGCCGCGCGGAACAGGCGGAGATCCTGGGCAAGCTGGCCGCGGACGCCAAGCAGCACGCCGAGGACCTCCGGGAGCAGTCGTCCGTTCTCACCGCCCCGCAGGAGAAGCCCAAGTCCCGTCGCCGCCTCGCCCCCCTGTGGATCGTCGGGCTCGCGGGCGGCGCGGCCGTCGCGGGTGCCGCCGCGTACTTCCTGCGCGACCAGGAGCGTTCCGGTGCCGCGCCCGTGACCACTCCGAGGACGACGGCCTCCACCGAGCCCGCGGGAGCGTCGACCTCCGGGACCCCGTCGGCGCCGCCCTCCGACTCGACTTCCGGTTCCACCGCCGCCGGTGAGTCCGAGACCGGCGAGGACCTCACCATCGACTCCCCCGATCCCGAGGGGCCC
>NZ_JAALEB010000039.1:0-1658 GCF_014145165.1 Dietzia sp. Cai40
CCTGACTTCCACAAGTTGACGCTGTTCTAGGGATCCGGATTCCGGTTTGCACTGGTAGGGCGAGTTCTGTGCTGGCGTTTGTGACACTAAACGGCCCGGTAGGTTGGGCCTGTGGGGCTGAAATTTCGGAAGGTGCCGACGGGTTCGGGGGCCACGGGCGTGCAGTTGGTCGAGTGGGTCAGCGGCCGGCTGGTGGTGCGCGAGCACCTGGGCTCGGCTCACACCCCCGGCGAGTTGGCGGCATTGATCGAGGTCGCCAAGCAGCGCATTCAGGGCGATCAGCAGGCGTTTGACCTGGAGTTGAGCGAGCGCGGCGCCGCGGTGATCGACGTGCCGGCAGCGACAGCCGCGCGGATCCAGCAGTCCACGGCGCGGATCTTGTGGCAAGGATTGACCGGTACGTACTCCAGGCTCGGCTTCGACGTGGTTGGCGATTCAGTGTTCCGCGACCTGGTGCTGTGCCGTGTGGTGGAGCCGACCAGCAAGTTGGACTCGGTTCGGGTCCTGGGCGAATTGGGGACGCAACCACCGCACGTCAACACGCTCTACAACTGTCTGCAGCGAGTGGTCGGCCGGGACTACCGCGCGCTGATCGCCACCGCCTGCTGGGCCCACGTCAACCGCACCGGGGGCCCTGGTGTGGCGTTGGTGCTCTACGACTTGACCACCTTGTATTTCGAGGCCGAAAAAGAAGATGACCTGCGCAAAGTCGGTATGAGTAAAGAGCGCAAGGTCGACCCGCAGATTACCGTCGGCCTGCTGGTGGCCCGGGATGGGTTCCCGCTGGACGTGCACGTCTTCGAGGGCAACAAGGCAGAGACCAAGACGCTGATCCCGGTCATCACGGCTTTCCAAAAGCGCCACCAGATCAGCGACATGGTCGTGGTGGCCGATGCGGGCATGCTGTCGGCGGCCAACCTCAATGCGCTGGAAGATGCGGGCCTGTCGTTCATCGTCGGCTCCCGCACTTCCAAGGCGCCCAAGGAGCTCGAGGACCATTTCGGTCGCCGCGGCAACGTGATTGCCGACGACGGTGTCGTGGAGTTGATCCGCCCAATGGGTCAGGGCCGGGACCGGCGAGACCGGCGTGTGGTGTGGCACTACAAATGGGAGCGAGCCAAGCGAGACCGGCGGACGCTGAACGCGCAGATCGACCGCGCGCAACGCGTGGCCGACCGGGCAGAACCACTCAAGAAGCAGCGATTCGTCAAGGTCACCGACCAGAAGGTAATCCTGGACGAGGCCTCGATCCAGCGGGCCCGCGAATCTGCAGGCTACAAGGGGTATGTCACCAACATCGCCCCGGCCGCGATGGACGGCCATGCCGTCGTGGCGGCCTATCACGACCTTTGGAAAGTCGAGCAGTCCTTCCGCATGGCCAAGGCCGACCTGAGGGCGCGCCCGATCTTCCACCGCACCCGCGATGCGATCGAAGCTCACCTCACCGTCGTGTTTGCCGCCCTGGCCGTGGCGCGGCACCTGCAGGACCTCACCGGCATGTCGATCAAGAAGATCGTCACCACCCTGCGACCGCTGCGCACGGTCACCGTCGCCATCGGCGACCACGAAATGCTCGTCGAACCCACAATCCCGGACGCCGCGCGAGCCGTCATCGACGCGATCAACGCAGGGTGACACTAAAACTTGTGGAAGTCAGG
>NZ_JAALEB010000003.1:0-17836 GCF_014145165.1 Dietzia sp. Cai40
CGCGGAGGAGTTCGTCCCGCGCGTCACGGGCGCCGGCAAGGACGTGATCGTGTGCTCGTGCGGGGTGTTCGCGCGGCACGAGTACCCGCAGGACCTGATCGGGGACGGCCCGGGCCGCGTCCTCGTTCCCGCCGGGGCGGTGGGCGGACTGGACGTCCTCGCGGCGGCGGCCCGGGCGGGCACCGATCAGGCCGCGCTTCGCCACGTCACCATCAAGAGCCCGGCCGCCCTGGGCATCCGGCAGACCCTCGACACGCCCCTCGAGGTCTTCCGCGGGTCCGCGCGGGAGGCGGCGCTGGAGTTCCCCCGCACCTCCAACGCCTCCGTGGCGCTCGCACTCGCGACGCTCGGCCTGGACCGCGTGGAGGCGATCGTGGTGGCCGACCCCGGGGTGCAGCGCACCCGACACGTGGTGGAGTGGGAGTCCCCGGTGGGCCGCTACGACATGCGTTTCGAGAACGCGGTGGACCCGGACTCCGGTGGCCGCACCTCGGCGATCACGGCGTGGTCGGTGGCCGGGGTCCTCACCTCGATCAGGGCCGGGGCCGGGCCCGGCGTGGTGGTCGTGGCTGCGGCCCGACCGGTGGAGGGTGCGCGGGTGACGCCATAGCGTGGAAGGACCAGCCGCCACGAAAGGTGTCCCATGACCCACGCACGGCCCTCCGACCCCGATCCGAGTCAGAGCCCCGATCTCGACAGCGGCGGTTCACCCGACGGACCGCAGACCCCGGACTCCGATTCCACGTCGATGCAGTCGGACAGCGCCACGGAGAAGCAGAGCCCGACGCAACAGCAGAGCCCCACCCCGTCCCCGTCCAAGAAGGGGGCATACATCCCGATCGTCGTCATCGTCGTCCTCGTCCTCCTCCTGGTCATCGGGCTCGTGGGCTACGCAGTGACGGTCTGACCCGTGTCCGCCGCGTTCGACACCGTGATCATCGGAGGGGGCAACGCCGGGATCTCCCTGGCGGCCCGCCTGCGCCGGGACGGTCGGCAGAACATCGCTCTGGTCGACCCGAGTCCCGTGCACCGGTACCGGCCGATGCTCAACTACGCCGCCACCGGCCTGGCACCGATGAGGCGGTACGAACGCGCGATGACGGACGTCGTCCCCGCCGGCGTCCACCTGCTCCCCCACCTGGCTGGACGGGTCGACACGGACGCCCACACCGTCACCCTCGGTCCGCGCGAGGAGGGTCCCACGATCACCTACGAGGACCTGGTCGTGTGCCCCGGTCTAACCGCGCGGTGGGACGCGATCCCCGGGCTGGACAAGGCCTACGTCGCCGGATGGGCGGCCTCGGCCCACGTGCCCGAGTACGCGGGTCGCGCGTGCGCCGCGCTGGTCCGCCTGCGCGAGGGGACCGTGGTGTTCTCGGTGCCACCCGAACCCGCCTCCTGCGGCGGGACCGTGCTCAAGGCCATGTTCCTGGCGTGCGACCGCTGGCGGCGCGAGAAGGTGCTCGATCGTATCGACGTGCACCTGGTGACCCCGTTCCGCGGACTCCTCGGACTCGAACCGTGCGACTCGCGGGTGCAGCCGTACCTCCGGGAGTACGGCATCACCGTCCACGAGGGATCCGAGGTCGCCGCCGTGGATCACCACGCCCGCACCGTCACACTCGACGGCCCGGTCCCCACCACGATCGAGGACGTCGACCTGGCCTACGTCACCCCTCTGAGCCGCGCGCCGAAGTTCATCGCCGACGCCGGGTTGTCCGACGGCGGTGTCGCCGGGCTGGTCGAGGTGGACCCCCGGACCCTGCGCCACGCGCGCCTCGACTCGGTCTGGGGCCTGGGCGACGCCGCGACCGTCGACACCCGTCCGTCCGGAGGGGCGCTGAGACCGCAGGTGGCGGTGGTCGCCGACAACCTGCGCGCGGCCCGGGACGGCGGACCCGGGACGCGGTACGACGGCTACACGATCATCCCGATCGCCGTGAGCCGCGACCGGCTGATGCTGGTCGAGCACGACCGGGACGGTCGGCCCGCACCGTCGGTGCGCGGGATCGACCTGACCGTGCCCAGACGCTCGACCTACGCGTTCGACCGGTACCTGCAGCCGGTGGTCTACTTCCGGAAGCTGCTCCGCGGGCGGGTCTGAGAGCAGGTCAGTCCCGCGACACGGTCCCGGCCCCGGTCCCGGCCCCGGACCCGGCCCCGGACCCCGCCCCGGCACACAGTGCGGCCTCGATCATGTCGTAGAGGTGCGCCACGACGTCCTCGAACCGCGCGTTGACCACGGTGTTCCGGGCGTCCCGGCGGTCCTCGTAGACCGCCAGCGCCCCGGTGAACATCTGGGTGGCCAGGTCGATGCGTTCGAACGCCACCCGCCGCGGCAGGTGGGAGAGCACGTCGATCAGCCGCACCACCACGTCGTCGGTCGCCGTCCGCAGATCCGCCTCGGGGATGCCCGGCGCCATGACCGGCCCGACCCGCTGCAGGAACCGTGCGTAGTGCGTGGCCTCGGGGTGGGCGCGCAGGAGCTCGACGATCGGTTCGAACAGCACCCCGACGAGGGTGTGCAGGTCGTAGCCCAGACCCTGCTCGTCGGCCGCGGCCAGCCGCGCCTTCCGGGCGGAGTCCAGGGAGATGATCCGGCGTCGCAACACCTGCAGGATCAACCCGTCGCGGCTGCCGAAGTGGTACTGGACGGCCGAGTTGTTGCGTTGACCGGCCGCCGTCGCGACGTCGCGCATCGAGACGTCGTCCAGCCCCCGCTCGCTGATCATCTTCTCGGCGACCTCGATCATCGCCGTCTTGGCGTCCTTGGCGTCGCGGGAATCGCCGGCCTCCTCGGGCATCTCGGCCACGTCGGCTGCGCTCCCCTCGGCTGAGGTCTCATCAGATCTTCGCTGCACCGGGACTCCACTTCCGACCTGCCGCCTCGCCCAGCTGATTGAAACTGAGCACCGTCAGGAATAGTACGACCGCCGGGACGCCGACGAGATACGGGTATCGCTGGAAATCGGCCTGACCGGCACTGATCATGTTGCCCCATGTCGGTTCCGGCCGGGGAATGCTCAGCCCCAGGTAGCTCAGCGAGGCCTCGGCCACGATCAGCACGGCGACGAGCATGAAGCTGTACGAGAAGACCGGTTGGACGATGTTCGGGGTGACCTCCCGCAGCATGATCCGCAGTTCACCCGCCCCGAGCGACCTCGCCGCGGTGACGAACTCCCGGCCAGCGAAGCTCATCGCGTTGGCCCGGACGAGCCGGGCGTAGGCCGGGACAACCATGATCCCGAGGGCGAGGGTGATGTTGGGCAGTGTCGGGTCGAGCACGGTGACGATCGCGATGAGCAGGATGAGCGACGGGAACGCCAGCAGGGTGTCGGTGATGATGGAGACGATGCGATCGGTCCACCCACCCCGGTAGCCGGCCACCAGCCCGAGCGCGCCACCGACGAGGGCCCCGACCAGGACTCCGCCGATACCCACGACGAGGGAGACCCGGGCGCCGTAGAGCAGGCCTCCCAGGATGTCCAGGCCCTGTCCGTCCGTCCCGAGGGGATGGTCGGACAGCAGGTCGGGGGCGAGGGTCGACGGCGTCATCAGCGCGAGGGACGGGTCGCGCGCCTCGGCCAGCGGCAGGAAGTCCACGAACAGTGCGCCCAGGACGATGAGGACGGTCCAGGCCAGGGCGAGCGCGGTGCCGAGTCCGGACAACCGGGGCATCCTCGGACGGCGGCGTGCCGGGGTGGCGGCGGCCACGGTGGGATCGGCGACGACGCCGGGGCCCGCGACGGGCCCGGAGGCAGCGCGGGTGGAGGCAGCCCGGGTGGGATCGGGGCGGCTGGAATCGGGGCGGGTCGGGTCGGTGTCAGCCACGGCGGATCCTCGGGTCGATGAGTGCGTACGTGACGTCGACGGTCATGTTGACCAGGACGTAGAACACGGCGATCACGATCACCCCGCCGAGTACGACCGGCAGATTGTCGTTCTGGACGGCGTCGACGATCATGCTGCCCATGCCGGGGAGGTTGAACAGCCGCTCGACCACCACCGTCCCGCCGATGAGTCGGCCCAGACTGATCCCGGCCAGGGTGATGATGGAGACCGTGGACGGCCGCAGCGCCTCCGCGACCAGGACGTGCCGGGTGGGCATGCCCTTGGCGCGGGCCGAGAGGACGAAGTCCTGCTGGAGGGTGGAGATCATGTCGGTCCGCAGGACGCGGGTGAAGATCGCGACCTCCATCAGGGCGAGGGTGATGGCCGGCAGGGCGATGCTCCGCAGGTTCTCCCCCAGTCCGTCGGCCAGCGGCACGTAGCCCTGCCGCGGGAACTCGGGGAGGAACAGGGCCAGCAGGGCCAGTACCGCGCCCACCGCGACGCCGCCGATCAGGGCCCGGCCCCACATCACCCCGGGTGACCCGGGGCCGCCGCGCCTGCCGAGCGGGGACAGCGCCACCGCGAGGCCGATCACCACCGCCGCGCCGAGGATCAACTGCTGCGCCAACGAGTGGTTGAAGACCAACAGGTAGATCAGCAGCAGGCCGGCCACGAAGCTGGGGACCGAGATGAACGCGAACGCCACGATCGAGGCCACCTGGTCGAACACCCCACCGCGCCGGTAGGCCGACCACACGGCGACGGGCACCGCGATCGCCAGCGAGAGGATGATCGACAGGAACGCGAGCTGCATGGTGACCGGCAGCGCGTTGCCGATCAGCTCCACCACGGACTGGTTGGGCGGGACCAGTGAGTTCCCGAGGTCGCCGGAGGCCACCCCTCCGACCCAGTCGGTGAACCGGGTCCACACGGGATCGTCCAGTCCCAGTTCCTCCCTCGCCAGCTGGTATTGCTCCGCGGTGGCTCCCGGGCCGACGGCCGAGGCCGCGGAGTCACCCGGCACCGCCTCCATGAGGAAGAACGCGCCGGTCGCGGCGAGTACGACGACGACGACCGCGTGCAGAGCGCGTTCGCCAATGAACCTGAGCACGTAGTGACCCTTCGATTGAGACACCGCCTAAGGCGGTTTCTTACTCGTCTTGACGTAGCCACCATATGCCGTGATACTCGTCACAGCAAGACGGATTAAGTAGATGACTTAGACCGGACCATCACCCCGAGGAGGCCGTCATCGCCGCCGCACCACCCCGCAGACCCGTGTCGTCGAACGACCGGGACGACCTGCTGCTCGAGGTCCGGGATCTCCGCACCCACATCGACACCCCCTCCGGGCGCATCACGCCCGTCGACGGGGTCGACATCTCCCTGCGCCGCGGCGAGACCATCGGCATCGTCGGCGAGTCCGGCTCCGGCAAGTCGATGCTCGTCCGCTCGATCATGGGCATCGCCCCCACCACCGCCCGGGTGGATCCCGCCTCGACGGTCCGTTTCGACGGCCGCGACGTCCTGGCCCTGTCCCAGCGCGAGGCACAGAAGTTCTGGGGACGCGAGATCGCGATGGTCTTCCAGGACCCGCTCACCTCGCTCAACCCCATCCGGACCATCGGTCGGCAGATCATCGACCCGCTGCGGCACCATCTGGGACTGGGTCGCCGGGAGGCGGCCGACCGCGCGGTCGAGCTCCTCGAGCGGGTCCGGATCCCCTCTCCCCGCGCCCGCCTCACCGAGTACCCCCACCAGCTCTCCGGCGGCATGCGCCAACGCGTCGGGATCGCCATCGCCCTGTCCTGCTCGCCCAAGCTGCTCATCGCCGACGAGCCCACCACCGCGCTCGACGTGACGGTGCAGCACGAGATCCTCGACCTCCTCCACGGGCTGCAGGCCGACGGGGACATGGCGATGATCCTGGTCAGCCACGACCTCGCCGTGGTCTCGCAGCACACCGACCGGATCGGGGTCATGTACGCCGGTCGGTTCCTCGAGGTGGGCGACACCCGGGCGCTGCTCGACGAACCCGCGCACCCCTACACCGGCGCACTGCTGGACTCGATCCCGCGGCCGGACCTGCCTCCGCACACCCTTCTCACCGTGATCGAGGGGCGCCCGCCGAACCTGCGGGAGATGCCGCCGGGATGCCGGTTCGCCCCGAGATGCCCACGGGTGGCGGACGACTGCCTCGTCGTCGACCCCCCTCTCGAGGACCTCGCCACGGCCTCCACCTCCCACCCCACGACGACCACCGTCCACCGCGTCGGATGTCTCCACCCCACCGTCCCCGTCCACCACCGCACCAGCAGCGAGGCCTCATGACCGGCTCCAGTCAGCACGTCGCCGACGCGCCCACCCCGCCGGACGCGGGACGGCCCGGGGACGCCAAGCTCGTCGTCGATCACGTGACCGTCGAGTACCACACCCGCAAGGGGACGGTCCACGCCGTCTCGGACGTCTCCCTCGACGTGCCCCGCGGCAGGACGCTGGCGCTGGTCGGCGAGTCCGGCTGCGGCAAGTCCAGCCTCGGTCGCGCGTTGCTCCAGCTCCCCCGTCCCACCTCCGGGCGGGTGATGGTCGACGAGACCGACCTGTGCTCGCTCTCCGGGGCCTCCCTCACCCGGGCCCGGAAGCTGATCCAGATGGTGTTCCAGGACCCCGTCTCGTCGCTCAATCCCCGCCGCAGGGTCCGGGACATCGTGGCGGAGGGCCTGGAGATCCAGGGCGTCGACGGCGGCCGGGAGGAGATCCGGCGCCGGGTCGACGTGGCCCTCGAGGCGGTGGGCCTGGACCCCGACCACGCCGGTGGGCGGCGCCCGTCCGAGTTCTCGGGCGGCCAGTGCCAACGCATCGCGCTGGCCCGGGCACTGGTGCTCGAGCCCGAGGTGCTGGTGTGCGACGAGCCGGTCTCCGCGCTCGACGTCTCCGTGCAGGCGCAGATCCTCAATCTGCTCGAGGAGATGAAGGAGCGCTACCGGCTGACGATGGTCTTCATCTCCCACGACCTGTCGGTGGTGCACAACATCGCCGACCAGGTGGCCGTGATGTACCTCGGCACGGTGTGCGAGGTCGCCGACACCTCCTCCCTCTACCGCGCGCCCGCCCACCCGTACACGATGCTGCTCATCTCGTCGGCCCCCACACTCGGCGGCACCCTCGCGGACACGCTCGGCGAGTCGCCGATCACCGCCACGAGTTCGGAGCTGCCCTCCCCGCTCGACCCCCCGTCCGGTTGCCGCTTCCGTACCCGGTGCCCCCGGGCCACCGAGATCTGCGCAGCCGAACGCCCACAGCTGACCGTCATCGCACCCGGCCACCAGGTCGCGTGCCACCACCCTCTCGAGGAGAACCGATGAAGCGCACCACCAGCGCACTGGCCGTACTAGCGGCGGCCACCCTGACCCTGACCGCATGTGGCGGGGGCGGGGACGACTCGACCGCCGCGGCCGGCGGCGAGGGCCTCGCGCCGGACCAGTCCGAGCGCTGCACCGAGGACCGCGCCGGCGGCACGATCACCGTGGGCGAGTTCTCCATGCTCCCCAGCTTCGCGCCCGGCCAGGGCCAGTACGGCGTCCGCGGCGGCGCCCAGTCGGCGGCCGTCTACGACCGGCTCATGGTGTGGAACCCGGAGGCCGAGGAGTTCGAGCCCAAGCTGGCCGAGTCGCTGGAGTCCAACGACGACAACACCGTGTGGACCCTCACCCTCCGCGACGGAGTGACCTTCTCCAACGGCGACCCGCTCACCGCGGAGGACGTCGCGTTCACGGTGGGCCTGCACAAGGACCCCGCCACCCGGTCGGTCGCGATGACCGAGGCCATGGAGATCACCGAGGCGCGGGTGGTGGACCCGCTCACCGTCGAGTTCACGCTCGCCGACCCGTGGGCCGGGTTCCCCATCACGCTCGCCGGGACCGTCGGGGAGGTCATCCCCCGGGACGCCTACGAGGCCGCCGACCCGCAGGAGTGGGCCAGCAACCCGATCGGCGCCGGAGCGTTCACCGTCGCCGACTTCACGCCGGACCAGGAGACCGTGCTCGAGCCCAACCCCGACTACTACGGCGGTCCCGTCTGCCCGACCCTGAAGTTCATCCGCATCCCCGGATCCCAGGGCACCTATGACGCGTTCCAGACGGGTGAGGTCCAGGTCGGCTTCCTGCGCGGCGCCAAGTTCGTGAACATGGCCCAGGACGACGAGGTCCGCGGCTTCGAGGAGATCATCAGCTCCGGCTCGGTGATCAACATGAACTCCGGCAAGGCCGGATACGACGGCGTCCTGACCGACGTCCGCGCCCGCCAGGCCGTCGCCGCCGCGCTGGACCGCGACCTGTGGAACCAGCGCCTCTACAACGGTGAGGGCCAGGCCACCTCGGCACTCGTCGCCGACTCCTCCCGGCTCTACGACGGCCAGGAAGGGCCTGCGTACGACGTGGAGGCGGCCCGGGCCCTGGTGGAGGAGGTCAAGGCCGACACCCCGGACTGGGACGGCACCCTGCGCATGCTCATCGGCGACGGTCCCGAGAACATCGAGGCCGGAGTCGTGGCCAAGGCGCTGCTGGACGCGGCCGGGTTCACGGTCGTGATCGACAACGCGCCGGTCTCCCAGGTCACGGCACGCCAGTTCACCGGGGACTTCGAGATCGTGATCGGCGGACTGGCCACCTCGGACGCCGATCCTGCGGCCGCCTTCGCCAGCGGCATGCTCCCGACCGGGGCGACCAACATCACCGGGATCGACGACCCGGAGCTCACCGCCGCCATCAACGACCTCAAGGCCGCCGCCGACCTCGACGTCCAGAAGGAGGCGCTCAACCGCCTGCAGGAGGTCTTCAACGAGGTGCAGCCGTTCACCGTGATGGCCAACGCCGAGCAGTACGTCGCGATCTCCGACACCGTCGGGGGACTCACCCCGACACTGTCCTCGACGGTCCTCTACGACGGGGCGTTCGTGACCGAGTGACTCTGCTCAGGAGTGACGGTGCTCCATGAGTGACGCTGCCCCAAGAGTGACGCTGCTCAGGAGTGATCCCCACCGGTCCTGACCGACCGGCTGCACTCCGACCCCCACGCACACGGGCCCCGGGCTCCCGCCACACGGCGAGGCCGCCCGGGGCCCTGTGGCGTCCCGGTCGAGTCGAGGAACAGTGGCGCGGCTCCTGCCCAGCTCGTGCCCGGCTCGTGCCTGGCTCCCTCCCAGCTCGTGCCCGGCTCGTGCCCGGCCACAGCCGCACGCGAACCTGGCGTCCCGCGTGTACCGATGCGCAGGCGAGACGCCATGTTCAGAAGCGGCTGCAGTCAGCGTGTACGGGCGCGCGAGCGAGACGCCAGGCGCGGGAGCGGATGAGCGAGGCGCAGAGAGCACGGGCCACGGCCCAGCCGCCGCAGCGGACCGGGCGGCGCAGGAGACAGGCGGGTCAGGAGCCTCGCAGGTCAAGAGCAGGGCGGCGAAGGAGACAGGCAGGTCAAGAGCCAGGCAGGTCAGGAGCCGCACGGGTCAAGAGCCTCGCGGGTCAAGAGCCGCGCGGGTCACCGCCATCCGAGCCCGGACGATCAACGCCCGCGCGTCACCATCCCTCGTACCCCGGCGCCACGGTCGCCCACGGCGCGGCCGCCTCGAGCTGCCCCGACAGCCGCAGCAGCACATCCTCGCGGGCGTAGTCGGCGACCAGCTGCACGCCCACGGGCAGGCCCCGGTCATCCGCGGCCAGCGGGAGGGAGATGGCCGGCTGCCCGGAGAGGTTGAACATGCTCGTGCACACGGAGAACGCCGAGGACCGCGTCCACATCGCCTCCGGGTCGGTCGGGTCGAGGTAGCCCAGCTCCGGGGTGGTGGAGGGCAACGTCGGCAGCATCAGCACGTCCACGCCGCCGGGCCCGAACAGCTCGGCCACGCGCCAGCCGGTCCGCGTGGCGGTCTGCAGGGCCCGGGCGACGTCGGGCGCGGAGTGGGTCATGGCGTTGTCCAGGATCACCCGGGTCCAGGGCTCGATGTCGTCGTCGTCGAGGTCTCTTCCCAACGCGGCGAGGCGCGCATCGATGGTGGCCCGCAGTTGGGCGCCCATGATGGCGCCGACCGCCGACATCCCCTCCAGCACGTCGACGTCCAGCTCCACCTCATGAACGTCGTGGCCGAGCCCGGCGAGCAGAGCGGCGGTGTGGTCGACGGCGGCGGTGCACGCGGCGTCGGTGGGGAACGGTCCCGGCGCGACGCGCAGCATGCCGACGCAAAGACGGCCGGGGTCGGCGCCGACCTCGTCGAGGAACGGGCGCGACGGCGTGGGCGCACCGTAGGAGTCGCCGGGGCGGTGGCCGGCCACCACGTCGAGTAGCGCTGCGCTGTCACGGACAGTGGTGGTCAGCGCGTGGTGATAGGACAACGGCGAGGAGAGCGCGTCGGGGTGCGGCCACGTCGGAACGCGCCCGCGGCTGGGCTTGAGGCCCACCAGTCCGCACATCGCGGCGGGGATGCGGATGGAGCCGCCGCCGTCGGTGCCGTGAGCGACCGGCACCATTCCCGAGGCGACCGCCGCCGCCGATCCGCCACTCGACCCGCCCGTCGAGTACGCCGTGTTCCACGGGTTGTGGCACGGGCCGTGCAGCAGCGATTCGGTGGTGGTGGACTTGCCCATCTCGGGCACGTTGGTCGTACCGAGCACCACCATCCCGGCGGCCTTGTAGCGCTGCACGACGGTGCTGTCCACACTCGCCACGACGTCGGCGAGCAGCCGGGAGCCGTCGGCGGCGGGTAGCCCGGCCACATCGGTGCCGAGTGCCTTGATGACGATCGGCACCCCCCGCAGCGGTCCGTCCGGCAGCCCCGCCTCCACCTCGGCGCGCGCGACGTCGATGCGCGTGGAGACCATGGCGCCCAGCCCGGGGTCGAGCCGCTCAATGCGGGCAATGGCCTCCTCCAGCACCTCGGCGGGGTCGGTGGCGCCGGAGCGGATGTCGGCGGCCAGGGCTAGCGCGTCGCGGCTGTTCGGTGCGGTGTTCGTGGGACCAGTGGTCGGGGTCATGGCGGAGGCTTTCCGGGGAGAGGGGTTGTACGGGGCGACGACGACGGGGTCAGCCCCAGCGGGACTGGCCGCCGTCGAGGGGGATGGTGGCACCGCTGAGGTACGAGGCCTCGGCCGAGCACAGCCAGGCCACCGGGCGACCGATGTCGGGGAGGGGGTCGCCCACGCGGCCGGCGGGGATGCTCGACACGAACTCCTCCGCCTCCTCGGGGTTGTTCTCCATCCACCAGTCCAGCCCGGGGCTGTGGGCGTGTGGCGCCACGTTGAGGGCGCGGGTGCCCTCGGCCGCCCACTCGTAGGCGGCGGCGCGGGTCAGGGCGCGGATGGCCTCCTTGACCGCGGCGTAGACGCCGTAGTTCGCGGCGTCCCACCGGACGGCGGCGGCGGTCACGAGGTTGATGATCGTGCCCCCACCGCGCTTGGCCATCTCGGGCCGCGCCAGCTTCATCAGGGTGAAGGTCACGCGGGGGCCGCCCTCGAAGGCCTTGCGAAACTCGTCGTCCGGGTAGTCGGACAGCGGCAGCGGCATGGCCATGTTGGCGTTGTTGACCAGGATGTCGACACCGCCGAGCTTCTCCACGGCGGTCGCGATGATCGCCTCGGGGGCGCCGTCGGTGATGATGTCCACGGCCAGGCACTCGGCCGTCCCACCGTTCGCACGGATGATCTCGGCGACCCGCTCGAGTTTGCGCATCCGACGCCCGACCAGCAACAGCGCGGCACCGGATTCGGCGAGGCCGAGCGCGATGCCCTCCCCGACCCCCTGCCCGCCACCGGTGACGATCGCGACCTTTCCGGCCAGACGGTTCTCACGTGCGGTGCCGGCGGTCTCGGTGTGCTGCGCGATCGTGTCGGTCTGCGTGGTCGAGTCGGTCTGTGCGGTGCCGTCGGTCTGCGCGGTGCTGTCGGTCATGGGGTCCTCCGGGGTCGGTACGGGAATCTGTGGGAGTGGGAACGGGGCGTCACGGCGATCACGCGGTGGCGAAGGTCGATCACGCGGTGGCGAAGGTGACGAGGCCGGCGATCACCACGAGGGAGATCACGGCGGAGCGGAACACGTGGGTGGGCAGGCGCATGGCGATGCCGATTCCGAGCTGGTTGGCCAGGACCCCGACGACGGTGCAGGCCACCACCATGGGCAGCAGGGCGGGCAGGTCGATCTCGGTGCCCGACCACAACAGTGCGAGGGAGACCAGGCTGGTGATGACGAAGTACCCGGCGAGGTCGGCGATGAAGCCCAGCGGCGGCAGCCTGGCCCGGCTGAGCAGCAGGACGACAGGCGGTCCGTTGAGCGAGGTGGTGGTGGAAAAGTACCCGCTGATCACCCCGGTGACCGCGGTCGCGATCGCCGAGGGCGGTCGGGGTGTTTTTGCCGCAGGCAGCGCCATGGCGACCCCGCACAGGACCGTGATCGCGCCTGCCGCCGGCTTGAGGTGCTCCTCCGGCAGGAACGCGATGGTCTGAACGCCCAACCAGGCGCCCGGCACACTCGCCAGTCCCAGCACCGCGACGCGCGGCCAGGTGATGTGAGCGCGCAACTGCACGGTGACGCCCACCCTGGTGACCAGGGCCACGACCAGGTTCACCACCACCGTCTCGGCCAGTCCGATGCCCGCCATCAGCATCAACGGGGTGGCCAACAGGGACGTGCCGAACCCGGTGGCGCCGCCGATGACCGAGGCCGCCGCCACGCACAGCGCGGCGATGACGATCAGCTCCACGCGTCACCGTCACGGTCACAGTCGTCGTCACCGACTCGCCGGGCAGAGCTCGCACCGTCCGCCCGCGCCCTCACTGCCCGCCGGTGGGGGCGAGGTGGTTGTCCGTGAGCTGGAAACTCGGGATGTCCTTGAGGTTGAGCATCGCCTCGTAGGTGCGCTTGTAGCCGGTGCTCGTGATGACCCAGCGACCGTCCTGGCGCGCGTAGGTGTCGGAGTAGAAGGCGCTTCCGATGATCATCGTGTCGAAGGCGGGCACGATCACCCGGTCCTGCAGGTACCAGCGGCCGGTCGCGGTGTCGCCGTCCACCTGGATCTCCGGGTGGTGGGCCTGGTGCTCGGTGATGACGTCGTCGGTCATCTGCTCCCGCAACCCGGCCACCACCTCGTCGCGGCCGGTGTAGGACAGGCGCTTGCCGTAGGAGGCCGAGACCTCGGGGGCGAGTGTCCCGGCGAGCTCGTCCCACAGTCGCAGATCCACACAACGCAGGTAGCGGTACTTCAGGGACTTGATCGCGTCGATGTCGTCGCGGCGGTCGGTGGTGGTCATCGTGAGGCCTTTCACGTGGGGGCGGGGCGCGCGAATCCACACCCGTCAACCCGACTGTAGTCAATTGTGTACAGTTTGGGAATGGAAAGTGAGAACCGATCCGACGACGACGAGGACGGCCTCCCCGGACCGACCCCGCCCGACTCCGCGCCCACCCGTGGGCACGGCGCCCCGCGACCCCGCCCGACCGGTCGCGACGAGGTCCGTTCCGCCGTCCTGCGCGAGGCCCGGCGGCTGCTGTCCGAGCGCGGGCCGCACGTGCCGTTGCGCGATATCGCGGACGCCGCGGACGTCAACCTCGGCCTGATCCACCGGCATGTCGGCCGGAAGGACGCCCTGCTGACCACCGTCATGCAGGAGGCGGTGCGCCTCGGCGCCGCGCGGCTCGAGCACCTCGACGACGCGGGCGAGGCCGTGCGCGGGATGCTGCTCGGCGCCACCGCACACCCGGAGATCAGCCGCCTCCTGGCCTGGTTGGCCCTGGACGGCGAGGCGGCGTTCCCGCCGATGGTCGACCCGGCCGAACGACCGGCCGCCGCACTGAGGCGTATGACCTCTCCCCCGCCAGCCGGGGACGTCGAGCTGCTCCTGGTCTTCACCGCCGTCTACGCCTGGCCGGTGCTGCGGGGCGCACTTCTGGACACCCTCGACATCCCGGCCGACCAGCGCGAGGAGATCGACGAGCGGCTCGCCGATCTCCTCGCCCGCATGGTGACGGGCCACCGCGACGGCGGGGACGGGACGGACTAGACGGTGGGCCCCTCCGACCCGTGACCGACCGGCCCCTCCGGACCCTGGCCGACCGGGGTCTCCGGACCGTGACCCGCCGGGACCTCCGGCCCGTGACCGACCGGCTCCTCCGGCCCCTGGTCCAGGCGGAACGGAGGGTACTCGTCGCGCAGGAGCAGGACGTACGAACCGACCCGGTACACCCAGCGGTTCAGACCCACGATCAGGTCGAAGAGCCCGGGCAGGTAGCGGCCGGTGAACAGCAACCCGATCGCGGCGATCAGCACGAGCAGGCCCACCAGCGAGATGTTCCACTCGGCGCCCCCGTACTCCGAGGCGCTGGTCAGAGCCGCCCCGCCGCCGGTGAGGATGCCCACGATGAGCAGGTGCGGGATCACGAGCAGCCACCACTTGACCAACACCAGGCCGCGCGAGAGCCGCTCGGGGTAGGCCACGTCCAACTCGGCCGGGTAGTCGGCGGGCGCCAGCGAGAAGGGCGGGTACCGGTCCGTGCCGAGCACGGAGTAGGCGTAGAACCCCACACGCCAGTTCCACCGCAGCACCCCGACGCTGTACATGAACCACGACCGCGGATAGCGACCGGTGAACAGCACGACCAGGCCCGCGGCGATGGTGGTGACCACCAGCGCGAACCACAGCAGCGCGATGACGATGTAGTGCGGGATCGCCAGCAGCCACTTGATCAGCCACATCGCGCGCGAGACCTGCGGGTCCGGGAGCCCGGTCAGACGCAGCGGATCGGGACCCGCGCCCACGGCGGGGACGCCCGCACCGGGCCCGCGGTCGATGTCGCGCCCGAGGCCGGCGGTCCCCAGCAGGATCAGCGGCAGCCCCAGCACCAGCGCCACGATCCCGGTGACCAGAACCCCGGGATTGGCGAGCCCGAACAGCTCGGTGTGCGCGCCCACCTGCACGTCGACCCACACCGGGCGGGTGCCGTCGGCGTTCATCACCACGACCACCCAGTCGCCGGACTGCAGGTCGACGGTGATCGTCTGCTGCTCGCCGCCCGTCGCGGACTGGGCCCAGAAGTCCTGGTCGGTCGGCGGTTCGGGGGTGCGGGTGCCGGGCACCTCGTCGAGCGCGGTGTCGGGGTCGGACCCCGTGCCCCATGTGTACGGGGTGTCGACGGTGTACCCGGTGTCCCACGGGTCGTCGCCGAACACCGCGTGGGGGACGTCGTTGAGATAGGCCGAGACATCGGACGCATCGGCGATGCCGATGAACACGTCCTGATCGGGGACCACCGGGGTCGCGCGGAGCTGGATACTGATCAGGTCGTCGAGACCGAACGTGCCGACGGTGGCGCCCTCGTCGACGTGGACCGTGAGGGGCGCGGTCGTGATGGCGTGGCCGACGGTCTGGAGTCGATCGGTGTCCGTGTAGGCGTAGCGACCGTCGCGCTGGGAGGCCTCGGCCACCATGAGAGCCGCGCCGGTGGCGGTCATCCCGAGGCCGAACACGGCCAGCAGGACCCCCGCGACGAGCATGACCCAGTTCACCGGGCGGGTTCGGGGAGAGTGGTGGACTGTGGCGGAGGACGGCCCGGACGGGGCGTCATGTGGAGTTGCCATGATGAGTCCTTGTGCAGTGGGGTGCGGATCCACCAGGGACGGCGCATCCGCCTACATGAGGTGACGTTACTCTTATACGGGCAGTGTGACGCCCGTTTACTCGGGTCTCCAGCCCCGGCTCCAACCCCACCATCGGCCCCCTTCACCCCCGGTCGTCCTCGGTCCCGGACCCGGCCCCCGCGACTCTCCGCCCGTGGGGTGGGCGGCCATCGCCGCGATCTGCGCCTTCGGCCTGACATACCTACTGGTACAGCGGCCGTGGCGGCGCCGCATCGAATCGCGGACCGATGCGCTCGTCCCGGGCGCGGGCGAGGAGGCCTCACACATCCCTCGGGATGACATCGCGGCGATCAGGCAGGCCCCGCTCGTGTCGACCGCGAGAACAGAGGGGCAGCGGTGCGGGTCGCGGCGCGCGGGTCAGGGCCGCGGCGCGGAGAACCCCGTCGCGGGCAGCGAGTGGAACCCGCGGGTGAACGGCGAGAGCGCCCGGACGGCCGCGCCCCTGTCGACCCCGATGGCCGGGTGCGCGGCGTAGAGCTCCTCCAGGGCGATCCGCGCCTGCAGACGCGCGAAGTGCGAGCCGATGCAGAAGTGCGGGCCGCGGGCGAACCCCAGGTGCCCGGTGATCTCCCGGGTGATGTCGAGCTCCTCGGCGGTGGGACCGAACTCGCGCTCGTCGCGGTTGGCCGAGCCGTAGAGCATCATCACCTTCTCCCCCGCCGGGATCGTCACCCCGCCCACCGTCACCTCACGGATGGTCGTCCGCGCGAGCGCCTGCACGCTGGACTCGAAGCGCAGGCACTCGGAGAGCGCGCCGGGGATCAGCCCCGGGTCCGCCACGAGCAACTCCCGCTGCGGCGGGTGCTCGTCGAGCAGCGCGACGGTGTGCGAGATGAGATTGCCGGTGGTGTCGTTGCCGCCCGCCACGATCACGAAGCAGAACCCCAGGATGTCCCAGTCGTCCAGCCTCTCGCCGTCGATCTCGGCCTGCGTCAGGGCGGAGACGAGGTCTTCTCCCGGGCTCGTGCGCCGCTCGGCGATGAGCTCCCCGAAGTAGGCGAACATCTCCGCCACCGCCGCCGCCGCACCGCCCTCGAGGCCCGCCGGACGGAACCCCTCCTCCTGCAGGGTCGTCAGCGCGCTGACCCACGGGCCGAACCGGGGGCGGTCCGCTGCCGGCAGGTCGAACAGCTGGGCCAGCACGAAAGTGGGGATCTGCGAGCTGAAGTCCCGGTGCAGGTCGACCACCTCGTCGTCGTCGTCCCTCTCGGCCATCTCCGCCAGGCGCCCTCGGACGAAGTCGCGGATCTGCGGCTCGGTCTCCGCGACCCGCTTCGGGGAGAACGCCTTGGCCAGCAGCCGCCGCTTCCCGGTGTGCTCCGGCGGGTCCATCATGACGATGGTCGGCGCCAGCCCCAGCTTCTCGATCTCGTCGCGGTAGAAGGTCAGACCGCTGGCGGAGGAGAACGCCCCCGGGTCGCAGACCGCCGCGTCGACATCGGCGTAGCGGGACAGCGCCCAGAAGTCCGGTCGCGCCGCGGTGCCGTCTCCGCGGTGGAGGTGGACCGGGTCCGTCTCGCGCAACCGCCGGTAGCCGGGATAGGGATCGGCCAGGTGCGCGGGGTCGAACGAGTCGAAGGCGGGGCCCGTGGTGGTCGGGGCTGGCTCGGTCGGGGCAGGCTCGGTCGGGGCCGGCTCGCGGGTGGGAAGAACTGGGCGGGTCATGGCCACATTTAACACGTGCTGTTAGACATTGGGAAGGGGCGATCTACACTCGGGCGGGTGCCCCGCTCCACCGCGATCTCACGCCAGCCCCGATCGACCGCCACCCGGGAGGCCCTCTACCAGGCCGGACTGCGGCGCTTCGCCTCCGACGGCTGGCGGACGGCGCGGATCCGCGACATCGTCGGCGACGCCGGCCAGGGCAACGACTCGGCGATCAACTACCACTTCGGCGGCCGCCTGGGCCTGTTGGAGGACGTGCTGCTCCGCGGGGTCCTGCGCATGGAGGACGAGCGTCGGGCCGATCTGCAGCGGTGGGCGTCGTCGACCCCCGACCTCGCGGAGATCGTCCGGGCGGTGGTGTCCCCGTTGGCCGACCTGTTGGACGACGACGAGGGCCGCTGCACCCTCCGGGTGATCGCCCAGGTCGGTGCGCTCGCCGAGGTCGGCCGGACGGTCACCGGCGGCCCGGTCGCCGACACCGCTCTCCAGGACCAGCTCGAGATGCTGGTGTCGGCCGCGACCGCCCGCTGCGGCAGGGAGCTCGCCGGGCACCGGGTCCGGCAGCTCATCGTGATGCTCACCGCCGAGCTCGCGGTGCGGGCCTGCGACGCCCCGGAGGCCGGACCGGCCCACCGGGAGTACGTGGCCGATCTCGTGGACTGGCTC
>NZ_JAALEB010000400.1:0-3626 GCF_014145165.1 Dietzia sp. Cai40
GGCTCCCGGGCGCGGCCCTGTCGGCCGCCGCCGGCCCCGCCGCCGGACCACCTGGCTGCGCTGGCTCAGCCCCGTCGTACTGATCCTCATCTGGCAGATCGCCGGAGCCACCGGCATCCTGCCGGAGCGGATCCTTCCCGCCCCGCAGCTCATCGCCTCCTCCGCACTGGAGCTCATCGCCTCAGGTGAGCTCGCCGACGCGCTGGCCGTCTCGAGCGTCCGCGTGGTCCAGGGGTTCGTCCTGGGGGCCGTGGCCGGACTCGTCCTGGGGGTGATCGTCGGAACCTCGCGGATCGCGGACGCCCTCGTCGACCCCCCGCTCCAGATGCTCCGCGCGTTGCCGCACCTCGGGCTGATACCGCTGTTCATCCTGTGGTTCGGCATCGGTGAGACCCCGAAGGTGCTGCTCATCGCACTCGGTGTGGTCTTCCCGATCTACCTCAACACGGCCTCGGGCCTGCGGCAGGTGGATCCCAGGCTGCAGGACATGGCGACGGTCTTCGGATTCAGCCGACGCCAGCGGCTCACCGAGGTGATCCTCCCGTCGATCGCGCCCCAGGTCCTGGTCGGCGTGCGGCAGTCGCTCGCGATCGCCTGGTTGACGCTCATCGTGGCCGAGCAGCTCAACGCCACCAACGGCATCGGCTACCTCATCATGAACGCCCGCGACTACTTCCGGATCGACGTGATCATCGTCGGCCTGGTCGTGTACGCGCTGCTCGGCATCCTCACGGACGCGGTGGTCCGCGTCGCCGAGGCCCGTGCGCTGCGCCACTACCGGTGACCACCGACCACCACCCAGGAGCCACAGTCATGACCACCACCCTCGCCCCCGCGGGCGCGCTGCGAGATGTCACCCGCAGCTTCGGCGACACCGTCGTTCTCCGCGATCTCGACCTGACGATCCCCCGCGGCGACATCGTCGCCCTGCTCGGTCGGAGCGGTAGCGGCAAATCCACCGCGCTGCGGATCCTCGCCGGACTGGACCGGGAGCTCGACGGAGGGAGCGTCCACATCGAGGGCCCCCCGGCCGTCGTGTTCCAGGACTCCCGGCTGCTGCCCTGGCGCACCGTCGCCGAGAACGTCAGGCACGGCCTCAACCGGGTCGACGTCGGACGCGGGGAGAAGACCGACCGGGTCACCGGGATCCTCGCCGAGGTGGGGCTCGGGGGCCGCGAGGGCGCCTACCCGGGGGAACTCTCCGGCGGGCAGGCGCAGCGGACCTCGCTCGCCCGGGCGCTCGTCGCCGAGCCGTCGCTGTTGCTGCTCGACGAGCCCTTCGGCGCGCTCGACGCCCTCACCCGGCGCACCATGCACCGCCTCCTGCTGCGGCTGTGGGCGCACCACGGTCTCGGGGTCCTGCTGGTGACGCACGACGTCGACGAGGCGGTGGCCCTGGCCGACCGTGTGCTCGTCCTGGACGACGGCGTCGTCGGCCACACCGAGACCATCGACCGACCCCGCGGCGGGGGCGGGACGAGCCACCACCGCCGCCGCCTACTCGACGCGCTGGGCGTCGACCACACAGACGAGGACTACTCGATATGACCACCACACTCTCCCCGATCCACCGACGACCCGCGATCGGTGTCGCGCTGCTCGCGCTGGCGTTGATCGTGCTGCTCGTCGGCGCCGGGTGCGCCACCCGCGACTCCGAGGCCGCGGCACCCGTCCCCGACCGGGTCGACCTCGCGGGCCTGTCCGACCTCGTCCTCCGGGTGGGCGACCAGAAGGGCGGCACCCAGGCCCTGCTCACCGCGGCGGGACAGCTCGACGACCTGCCGTACGAGGTCGAGTTCTCCACGTTCACCTCCGGGCCGCCGCAGGTGGAGGCGCTCAACGCCGGTCAGATCGACGTGGCCGTCACCGGTAACACCCCGCCCGTGTTCGGCGCGGCCGCCGGGGCGCGGGCGTCGATCGTCTCCGCCTACGCCAACGGCGGGGAGGGGGACCGGATCCTCGTCCCCGGGGACTCGTCCGTGCGGACCGTGGCCGATCTGGCGGGTCGGAAGGTGCTGGTGGCCAAGGGGACCTCCGCCCACGGGCATCTGCTTCTCCAGCTCCGCAGGGCCGGGGTCTCGCCGGAGTCCGTCGACCTGGTCTTCCTCCAGCCGGCCGAGGCGGGGTCCGCGTTCTCCCGCGGCGACGCCGACGCCTGGGCCATCTGGGATCCGTACACGGCCATCACGCAGACCACCACCGACGCCCGGACCATCGCGACCGCGGCGGAGGCGTCCAACGGATTCTGGTTCGGGCTCGCCTCCCACGACGCCCTCGCGGACGCGCGCCGCCAGACCGCGATCGCGGACCTCCTGGTCCGGCTGGCCGAGGCGGGGACCTGGACCGCGGAGAACCCGGCGCAGTGGGCTGCGTTCTACGGTGAGGCGGTGGGGCTGACCCCCGAGGCCGCCGAGCTCTCGCAGAGTCGCAGCACCCGCCAACCGGTGGCGCTGGCGGACACGGTGGCCAGCGAACAGGAGTTGGCCGACGTCTTCACCGAGGACGGTCAGATCGACCCCGTCGACGTGGAATCACTGGTCGACGACAGGTTCCAGGACGTGCTCGGGCCGGTGGTCGGGCCGCTCCCCGGGACGTAGCGGGCCGGGCACGGCCGGTCTACGAGGTGATCCCTGACCAGAGCGTGGCGACCGCGGTCCAGCCGACCAGCCCGACGGTGGAGTAGAGCAGTGCCCACAAGAGTCCACCCACGGTGACCGCCGGCAGGTACCGGGTCAGCGGCATGCGGGTGAACCCGGCGCTGAAGTTGATCGCCGTCTGCACGCCCACGGTGAGAAAGGACAGGGGCACGGCGATCACGCCGTAGCGCGCGGACAGACGCTGGGCCCGCTGCATGTGCCGACCGTCCAGGTGGCGAGCAGCCTTCTGGCTCAGCCTGCCACCGCTCAGCGCGCCCCGGCCGAGCCAGTAGGTGGCGTTGGCGCGCAGCATCACAATGACGAAGAGCGCGCCGAAGGCGATGGGATACGGCTGTTCCGAGATCCGGTCCACGTGAGGAGTCTGGGTGCGCCGGTGAGGTGCCGGAGGTCAGGCGGAGGGCTTGACGTCCATCACGACGTCGAACTCGAGGAGGGTGGCCCCCTCGGCGACGGGCTTGCCGTGCTGACCGGCGTGGGCGGTCCGGGCGTCGCCGTCGCGCCATGCGGCGAAGGACGCCTCGTCCTGCCAGGTGGTCACCACGAAGTAGCGCTCCTCTCCGGCGGTGGGGCGCAGCAGCTGGAAGCCGAGGAAACCGGGGGAGTTCTCCACGGTGTGGGCGCGCTCGGCGAAGCGACGCTCGAGCTCGGCACCGGCCTGGGGCGGCACGGACAGGGCATTGATCTTGACGACGGCCATGTAGGTGAGCCTACGCTTTGGTGCCGCGGTCCCGGCCGGTCAACCCGGCAACGAGTACACGTCCCCGGTCCGCACCATCAACCCGTCGGCCACGAGCGAGTCGAGTGCGCGGCCGCGCTGGACCGGGTCGGGCCACACCGCGTCCAGACGGTCCCGGTCGGCGGTGCCGTCCCCGTCGCGCAGGACGTCGAGGATCAGGCCGCGTACCTGGCGGTCGGTCCCGGCGAAGGTCTGGGTGCGGCGCCGCGGCCCGTCCCACTCGGGCCTGCCTG
>NZ_JAALEB010000401.1:0-3305 GCF_014145165.1 Dietzia sp. Cai40
GTTAATCGGATCGAAACATCAGGCAACCCGAGGGTCACACGCGGTGGGAAAACTATCGGCAGACAGGAACTGCTCCTGACGCCACCCGGGTTCACAGACCCCCGCCCCGAGAGGAGTGCCGGACATGAGTGACCCCTCCGGACTCACCACCCCGGCCCCCGAACGTCGGGGTGATCACGACGACCTCGCCGATCTCGGCTACGACCAACAACTCCACCGGAGCCTCGGCACGTTCGCCTCGTTCGCCGCCGGGTTCTCGTTCGTCTCGATCCTCACGACCATCTTCCAGCTGTTCGGCCTCGGGTACGGGTTCGGCGGCCCGGCGTTCTTCTGGACCTGGCCGATCGTGTTCGCCGGCCAGTTCCTGGTCGCGTTGTGCTTCGCGGAGCTCGCGGCCCGGTACCCCATCTCGGGAGCGATCTACCAGTGGTCCCGGCGGATGGGCGGCGAGGTCGTCGGGTGGTTCGGCGGCTGGTTCATGATCCTCGCGCAGATCGTCACCGCCTCGGCCGCGGCCATCGCGCTGCAGGTCGTGCTGCCGAACATCTGGTCCGGTTTCCAGATCATCGGTGACGATCCGGCCCTCACCTCGCCCTCCGGCGCGGCGAACGCCGTCCTGCTCGGATCGGTTCTCCTCGTCATCACCACCACGATCAACTCGCTCGGCATCAGGTGGATGGCCTACGTCAATAACATCGGTGTGACCTGCGAGATCGTCGGCGTCGTCGCGGTGATCCTCGCGCTGCTGACCCACGCCGTCCGCGGGCCGCAGGTCGTCTTTGACACCGCCGGCATGGGGGATCAGCCCGGATACATCTGGGCGTGGGTCGTCTCCGGGCTCATGGCCGCCTACGTGATGGTGGGATTCGGCTCGGCCGGCGAACTCGCCGAGGAGACCGTCAACCCGCGCCGGGTCGCCCCCCGCACCATCCGGATGGCACTGACCGTCTCGGCGTTCGGCGGTGGGCTCATGATCCTCGCCGCGCTCATGGCCGCGCCCAGCCTCACCGACGGCCGGCTGGCCACCGAGGGCCTGCCGTACGTCCTCAACTCCGTGCTCGGGAACTTCTGGGGCAAGGTGCTCCTCGTGGTGGTCGTGGTGGCCATCTTCATCTGCACCCTCGCCATCCAGACCGCGGCCACCCGGTTGATGTTCTCGATGGCCCGCGACGGGCGCCTGCCCTTCTCTGCGACCCTGTCACGCGTCAACCCCCGCACCGGCACCCCGATCGCCCCGGCCGTGCTCATCGGTCTGTCATGCATCGCGATCCTGCTGGTCAACATGGGCAACGCCGCCATCTTCGCCACCCTCGCCTCGGTGTGCATCATCCTCATCTATCTCGCCTACCTCTGCGTGACCGCGCCGCTGCTCCTGCGTCGGCTCAAGGGGTGGCCCAACGGCCCCCGGCTCACCGACGCCGAGGGCAAGCCGCTGTTCTCGCTGGGCCGCTGGGGGGTCCCCGTGAACGTCATGGCCGTGGGGTACGGACTGCTGATGACGGTCAACCTCGCCTGGCCGCGGGCCGAGATCTTCGACCCCTCGGGCGAGACCCCGTGGATGCGATGGGCCGGCGTCCTGACCGTCCTCGCCGTGGTGGGGCTCGGCATCCTGTGCTTCCCCCGCGGCAAGACCCATCCCAAGCCCGTCAAGATCGGAGAGTGACCTGAGATGACCAGCACCACCGAACCCGGCATCACGACACCCGGCACCACCGCGAGCACGTCCACCACCTCGGGTGCCCGCGACCACGCCCGAGCCCAGGCCGGCGCGATCACCGACTCCATGCCGGTCGTCCCCGCCACCGACTGGCCCCACCCGCCGGCGGACGTGCCGGCCGACCGCCTGACGTGGGCGGAGTCCGTCCCCGGGGGCCGGTACACCGCGGTCACCCTGGCGCGGGGCACGCGCATCCGACTGACCGACCGGGACGGCACGGCCTGCGCCTCGCTCATGATGTGGCGCGCCGACGCCCCCTGGGAACGCCTCAACACCGCGGACACGGTCAAGGTCCCGTGGCAGGCCTACCTCGGCACCGGTCATCCGCTGCTCTCCGACCAGGGGCGCGTGCTCGCGACGATCGTCGCGGACACCTCCGGCCATCACGACGCGCTGTGCGGTGCCTCGACCCTGGCCGGCAACGTCGCCCGCTACGGGGCCGGGGCGCCGGAATCCGGGTCACCGGCCGGACGGGAGTTGTTGCTGCTGGCCGCCCTCAAACACGGGCTGGGTGAGCGGGATCTCCCCCACACCGTGTCGTTCTTCCACGGCGTCCGCGTCGACGACGACGGGGCGCTCGTCTCCACCGGGAACGCCGGGGCGGGGGCGACCGTCGACCTGGTCCTGCACCTGCCCGTCGTGGTGGCCGTCGCGGTCGCCGACCATCCGCTGGATCCGTCGGAGCGGTACCACGCCGGGACCGTGGAGTTCCTGGCGTGGAACGCTCCGCAGGACCTCGACGCACTCCGCGAGGGAGCCCTCCCCGGCGTCGGGGAGGACCTCGAGTACCGCCGTGCCGTCGCCAACTCCGAGGCCGCCCACCGCGCCTCCACCCCGATCGCCTGAGGAGAATCCGCCATGACACCGACGACCGTCACCACCGAGCCTCCGACCACAGACCCCCGGACCGGCGCCGCCGCAGACCTTCCCGCCGCAGACCTCGCTCTCACGGACGGGGCCGTTGTCGCCGACGAGACCGTCGCCGCCAGAGCCGCCTGGTCCCACGTCCTGCACGCGGGCCAGACCCTGACCATCGTGGACCTCGAGGGCAACCAGGCCGTCGACACCCTGTTCTACGACGCGCACGACCCCACCCGTCGCTACAGCGCCCCGGCGACCGTCGCCGCCCAGGGATCGATCTTCCTGACCGAGGGGAGTGTCCTGCGCGACGACGCCGGCGAGCCCCTCGTGACGATCACGGCCGACGAGGTGGGCAATCACGACACCCTCGGGGGCGCGTGTTCGCAGGAGTCCAACACCCTGCGGTACGGCCACCACACCCGGCACCAGCACGCCTGCGTGGAGAACTTCCTCCGGGAGGGCGCCCGGCACGGACTGGGCAAGCGGGACCTGGTCCCCAACGTCAACTTCTTCATGAACGTGCCCGTGGACGCCGACGGCACCCTCGGCATCGTCGACGGGCTCTCCGCGCCCGGCAAGCGCCTGGCGCTACGCGCCGACCGCGACGTGATCGTCCTGGTCTCCAACTGCCCGCAGATCAACAACCCGTGCAACGGCTTCGACCCGACGCCGGTGCGGATGATCGTCACCGCCTGAGCCCGGAGCCCACCGTCCGCCCACCCGCCCC
>NZ_JAALEB010000402.1:0-1064 GCF_014145165.1 Dietzia sp. Cai40
CCCGGCGCCACCGTCCCCGCGCACACCGCGGGTGTCGCGCGTGCCCCGGGTGGTGCGCCCGCCGGCACCGCTGCGGGCACCCAGGAGGATGCCACCGAGCAGCGCCAGCACGCCCAGCACACCGAGCACGGCCGGCAGGATGCGACCGAACGTGTTGAGCGTGTCGGCGGTCTCCTGGGCGGCGGACTGCGTGATCTCCTTGGTCTCCTCGTTCCAGCCGGACTCGAATCGGACGGCCGTCCGGGTGGGCTCGGCCTTCTCCTCCTCCATGCCCGCCGCGTCGTTGAAGAAGGCCTCGGCCTCGTCCTGGTCCTCGGCGAAGAACTGGTAGATGTTCTCGTTGCCGTTGATCACCTGGCCGGTCTCCGGGTTGACGTACACCGTGCGGGTGTTGGTGTAGTAGCGACGCATGTCGACCTCGCGCTCCGGGTCACCCTCGAGGCCCCACTGGCCCGCGGTCATGCCCTCGCGCCGGTAGCTGGCCAGCACGGCCTCCACGGCGGGGTCGTACCCGTCGGTGATCGAGGCGAAGTGGTCGCGGATCGAGGACCACATGTCGATCGGGCCGAGCTCCTGGCGGAACTCGTACGCGTCGATGCCGCCGACGGTGGTCTCACCGACGAAGGAGATCGGGTTGGTGGTGAAGGTGCTGGCGTCGAAGTAGTCGTAGTCCCGCTGCTCGGTGTCGAACGGGAACTTGTACTGCAGGCCGTTGCGGACGAACCCGGTGGGGGCGGAGTCCTCGGCCCCGGTCGCGACCAACTGCAGGGTGCTCACGGCCTCGTCGATCGGCTCGGCGGTCACGCGGTCCACGGTGACGCGGTCGATCGAGGCGTTGACCAGGCCCTCGACCCCGTCCGACCCGGTCTTGTCCTCGCGGAGCAGCGACTGCGCGGCCTGGAACGTGATCACCTCGGCGTCCGACGGCTCGACCGCCTGGACCCGGCGCTGCGAGTAGAGCGGGATGTCGTTGTCGATGAAGCAGGTGACCGGGAACTGGACCTCGGAGTCGTCGGCCTCCGCACCGTCCTGGGTCTCGACGACCTCGTCGTCGCCCGCCGCGC
>NZ_JAALEB010000403.1:0-743 GCF_014145165.1 Dietzia sp. Cai40
TCGCCGGCCGCGTCGTCGGCGCTGCACTCCGGCCGGGTGGAGTTGAGCTCGGTCGGCGAGTTGCCGGCCAGGGCCGCGCCCACCAGGACCGCGCCCTGCGTGGTGTCGGTGACGGTGGTGGTGTTGATGTCCAGCGGGGTCTTCTTCTGCGCCGGCACGACGAAGAAGACGAGCGCCAGTGCGATAGTGATGAGGAACGCGCCGAGCCCGACGAGGACCAGTGCGGGCACTGACGACCTCCGTCCCGCGGAACTGCTCTGTCGTGCCATCGGTTGTCCTCCTGGAGTCGCACCCTGGATCCGCCGGTTACCGCCGGGTAGCTTCCCGGGTCGGTCGCCGGACCGGACCATCATCAGGAGAAGATTAACAGTGATGAAGAACGCATTCGCCACCCCCGACCGACAAGTCGGAACTCTCCCGTCCGCCACCGGCTTCGTGCCGGCGCTGGAGGGCTTCCGCGCGGTCGCCGCGCTCTCGGTCCTCACCACTCACGTCGCGTTCCAGACCGGCTCCTCCACGGGGTCGGCGATCAACCGGGTCTGGGGCCGGTTCGACCTGTCCGTGGCGGTCTTCTTCGCCTTGTCCGGGTTCCTGCTGTGGCGCGCCCACGCCCTCCACGCCCGTCGGGGCGGGCCCGGCACCGCGCGGTCCGCGGGGGCCTACCTGCGTTCCCGCCTCGTCCGGATCATGCCGGCCTACCTCGTGGTGGTGGCCGCGGTGTTCCTGCTCATCCCCCAGAACGC
>NZ_JAALEB010000404.1:0-2787 GCF_014145165.1 Dietzia sp. Cai40
GCTCGGCGGCCCACACGCCCCAGAACTCGCCGGGCGAGACTCGGGTGCCCTCGATCTCGGCGAGGATGGCGTCGGCGTCGGCGTGGGCCTCGACCAGGCGGCCGGCCGACACATCGTGGGCGCACATCGCGGTGAGCTCGGACCAGCGGGCGCGGGTGTCCCCGTGTCCGGGGAGGGGCAGGTCGGCGCGCCCCTCTTGGACCCACTCGCGGGCGAGGTCGGCTCTGCGGGGGCGATCGGGTGATGTCATGGGGTGACCCCGCTCCTGGTGTGGTCCAGCTCGGCGTGGTCCGACTCGGCGTGATCCAGCCCTGCGTGGTCCAGCTCGGTCAGGGCCAGGTGGCCGGAGAACCCACCGGGGGTCCGGGAGTGCCGCCGGGCGGAGGTGGTCACCGGCGTCGCGGTGGACCAGGCGATCGCCAGACCCGCCTCCTCGGCGCGGTGCACCAGGCGCACGTCCTCGTGGACCGGCAGGGGCTCGAACCCGCCCAGGTCGCGGTACGCACGGGCCGAGATGCCGATGTTGGCGCCGTGGATGTGCCGGTGGTCGGAACCGGCCCGGTAGCCCTCGAGGTAGCGCACCCGGGTGTCCGGGTTCCACTCGGACCAGTCGGTCACCTCGACCAGACCGGCTACCACGTCGGCGCCGTCGAGTGCCCGGGCCAGCTGGTCGGCCAGCCAGGTGGGGGGGCACGCGCGAGTCGGCGTCGGTGGTGGCGTACCAGCGCTGCCCGGACCGTTGCGGCGAGGCGGGTCGCGGGAGGGAGTCGAACCCGACGGCCCGCGCGGCGCCGACGTTGCGCGCGTCGCACCGCACGATCCGGACCCGGCCGCGAGCGATCGTCTCGGAGGCGTCGGTGCAGGAATCGAGGACCACGGTCACCGTCACCGGCACGGGGGTGACCGCGGCGCACGCCTCGAGAGAGTCCAGGCACCCGGGGAGCAGCTCCTGCTCGTCGTGGACCGGGATCACCACGTCGATTCCCACGAAGCGCATCGGGTTCCCTTCAGGTCGCACGGGCGGTGCCGGTGGCGGGGATGGCGTGGGCCGGCCGACGGGCTCTGCTGGCCGGAGTGCTCTGCCGGCCGGAGGGCGCTGCCGTCAGAGGTTGCCGAAGAAGTCCGCCCAGTAGAAGTCCCAGAACGCCCAGAGGATGATCGCGGCCATGGCCAGGAACCACACGACCACGGGGACCAGGTGCCACCGCTGGAGCGCCCGCACCCAGCCGGCGCCGGTGAGCTTGGCCAGGACGTGCAGCAGCGTGTACCAGAACATGGGGATGGTCACGGCCCACACGACCATGCACCAGGGGCAGAGCACCTGGATGGAGAAGATGGACTGGTACGCCAGCCAGTGCACCATCCCCGCGGCGAACGTCAGGCCCAGCAGCGCGCCCACCCAGTACCAGCGCGGGAAGCGCACGCCCGAGGCGGCGGCCACGCCGATCGCGATGAGCACGGCGTAGCCCACCAGCCCGATGAAGGGATTGGGGAAGCCGAAGACCGAGCCCTGCTCGGAGTTGATGACGCTCTTGCAGCTCATCAGGATGGAGAAGTTGCAGGCCGGCATGTAGTCCGGGTTCTCCAGGAGCCGGATCTTGTCCAGGCTGAGCTGGAACGACGCCACCAGGGCGATGACCGACCCGATGGTCAGCAACACGCCCATCCACCGGTCGGTGAACACCCGCGAGACGACGCCGGAGTGGGCGTCGGCGCCGGTGCCCGCGGCGGGGGCGATCGTCACGGGCTCGGCGGGGGCGCCCGTGGGGTCGACGTCCGGGGCGTCTGAGGTCTCGCGCATGCGGCCAGCGTACCGATGGCCGATCAGCCGGCGCGCCTCCGCGCCGGTGACGGCCGTCCGCGGTGTCCGCGCGGGTGGGCGGAGTAGAACGACAGGTGCGCTGCGGCCGCCGCGTCCCAGGTCAGCGAGGCGGCCAGGGAGCTGCCGTCCCTGGCCCTCGCGGGATCGGGGGAGAGTGCCGACTCCAGACGGTCGGCGAGCTCCGGTATCGACGCAGCGTAGTCCACGCAGGTGCCGAACACCTCGCGGAGGATCGGCAGTTCACGCGCGACCACCGGGCGGCCCGCGGCGAGCGCCTCCATGGCGGCCAACCCGAAGCCCTCCTTGGTGGAGGGGAAGGCGAAGACGTCGCACGCCGCGACGAGGCCCGGCAGCTCCGCCTCGGGCACCACGCCGAGGACGACGGGGTCGATCCCCAGCTCGAGGGCCCGCTGCTCGAACCGCGCGCGGTAGTCGCGGTAGTCGAACAGGGTCTCCCCGCCGGCGAAGACGAGCGAGAGGTCCGGACGCCTCGGGCGCATCAGCGCGAACGCCTCGAGCAGATCGATGCTGCCCTTGCGCGGTTCGATGCCGCCCACGGCCAGCACGTACGGACCGAGCCTGCTCCGCCACCGGGCGCGGGCGGAGGCGGCCCCTGCCCCCGGGCCGGCGGCCTGCGCGAAGCGGGCGTGGTCCACGCCGTTGGGGATCACCGTGGGAGCCAGGCCCCATCCCCGCCGGACCTCGGCGGCGACGGCCTCGGAGACGCACACGTGCGCGTAAGGGGTGGTGATGGCCTTCTCGTGGCAGTCCACCAGCACGGGGGTGGTGAAGTCGTCGAGGTGGTGGATCGTGCGGATGCACCGGCCGACGGCGTTGGCGCTGATGCAGTCCTGGGCGTGGACGATGTCGAAGCCGTCCGGATCGACGAACTCGCGCAGGGTGGCGATCGAGCGCACGATGCGGTCGGTGACGGACTCGCCCGGGCGGTCCGGGAACGGCGCGAG
>NZ_JAALEB010000405.1:0-1069 GCF_014145165.1 Dietzia sp. Cai40
GACCCCCGCGCCCCCGGCCCCTGCGCCCGTCGCGCCCGTCGCGCCCGCCGTGGCGATCGCGTCGGCGGTAGCTGTGGTCGGGGTGGCCTACGGTTCGATGGCGTCAGCCGCAGGCCTTCCCTCGTGGTTGGTCGTCCTCGCCGCCGTCCTCGTGCTCGGCGCATCCTCCGAGCTGGTGTTCGTCGGCGTGATCGCGTCGGGCGGCCTGCCCTGGATCGCGGTCTGCGCAGCGCTCCTGGTGAATCTCCGGAACGGTGTCTACGGCTTCTCCGCATCGGCGTTTCTGCCCGGGCGGCGCGTCCCCCGACTGTTCTCGGCACACCTGGTCAACGACGAGAGCGTCGCCTTCGCCCTGGCCCAGCCGCACCCGGCGCGACGCCTCCCCGCGTTCCGCGTGGTCGGGGTCGCCATCCTGATCGCGTGGCCCCTCGGCGCGGCGATCGGCGTCCTCCTCGGATACGTCCTGCCCAACCCCAGCCGTCTCGGACTGGATGCGGCGTTCCCCGCGGTCTTCGTCGCGATCCTCCTCGCCAGCGTCACCCGTCGCACCGCTGTCCCCGCCGCTGCAGGAGCGACCCTCGCCGCGGCCGCCACCCCGTTCGTGGCCGCCGGAGTGGCCCCCGTCCTGGGACTGATCGGCCTGCTCACGGCTGTGCGGAAGCGGGGACACCGTGTCTGACGTGACTCTTGTCCTCGCGGTGCTCGCCCTCGCCGCCGGCACCTACGCCGTGAGACTGGGTGGGGTCCATTTCGGAGGCTCGCGCCTCTCCCTGCGCCTCCAGCACTGGGGCGATCCCGCGGTGATCGTGCTGATCGCCGGTGTCGCCGCTACCGCGACCCTCTTCGACGGGCAGTCGTTCGCCGGGTGGGCTCGCGTCGCCGGCGTAACCACGGCTGCCGTCCTGGCGGCGATGCGGGTGCCGCTGGTCGTGGTGGTCGTCGCAGCCGCCGGGGTGGCCGCCTCCGCGAGAGCGCTGGGTATCGACTAGACCGGCACACCTCGTCGTCGTCCTCTCGCTCGCACCCGCGGCCGGCGAGCACTGTCGATCCGACCGCTCCGAACCGCCCC
>NZ_JAALEB010000406.1:0-768 GCF_014145165.1 Dietzia sp. Cai40
TGGTTCGAGTACCCCTCGCGCACTCCCCTCCAGAAGGACTCCGCCATGACAACGCAGACCATCGACATCCCCCACCTGGGCGGATCGACCATCGGCTACTCGTTCGCCCGGCAGTACGACCCCGCCCTGCCCACGCTGGTGATGATCAACTCGTTCACCACCTCGGTCGAGCTGTACCGGCCGCAGTTCGCCAACGAGGAGCTCGCCTCGCGGATGAACCTGTTGGCGATCGAGCCCTACGGCCACGGGGAGACCCGCGCCCGGTACCGGCACTTCACCTACTGGGACAGCGCGATCGCCAACCTGCAGGTGCTCGACGCCCTGGGGATCTCCAAGGCGTTCGCCCTCGGTACCTCGCAGGGCGGGTGGATCGCCACCCGCATGGCGTTGCTCAACCCCGGCGCGGTCGAGGGCATCATCATCTGCGGCACCTCCATGGATTACGAGAGCCCGGCCAGTATGGAACGCGGCTGCTGGAACGGCTCCGAGTTCTGCAGCCCCGCCATCGAGGCGCTCGCCGAGCCCGTCGGCGAGGACTGGGTGGTGGACGACGACTTCGTGGTGGCGGTACTCGGTGCCGGCCTCGGCGAGAACGTCTCCGACGCCGAGCGTGACTTCTGGATCCAGACCTATCGCATTAACTATCGACGAGACGAGGGTCGGCGGCGCCTGCGCACCAGCTCCATCAACCTCCGCGACCGCGACGGCCTGGAGGCACGGTTGAGCGACGTGCACTGCCCTGTGCTCTGGCTGCAGGGCACCGCCGAC
>NZ_JAALEB010000407.1:0-12370 GCF_014145165.1 Dietzia sp. Cai40
AGCGTGGAGTTCGTCCACGAGCGGGCCACCTACGCCGCCGGCGCCCAGGACCCGCGAGCCGACCTCATGCTCTCACTGCTCGGTGCGTTCGCCGAGTTCGAGCGAGCCATCATCCGTGAACGCCAGGCCGAGGGCATCGCCATCGCCAAAGCAAAGGGCAAGTACAAGGGACGCAAACGCGTCCTGACCGACGAGCAGATCGACAAGGCGCGAGCCCGCATCGAGGCGGGGGAGGGGCCATCGGCGATCGCACGTGATCTGGGGGTCGGGCGATCGACGCTCTATCGCGCGCTGCAGAGAGAAGTGCAGAAAGGGGTTCGCTGAAGCCGGGATGGACTCAGCTGCTGCTCTCGGCTTAGTTGCACGACCCAGTAGTGAGGACGGCAATGCTGAGCCAGCAGATTGTTGTTAGGTCATACTTATGTGCATCCTGAGGCATATCTGGCTTCAGACTCATTCGTCGAAGGGGTCGCGGTGGAAGACATTCAGGTGGATGGGAGTGGCGATCTTCGGTGTTCAAACTGTGGCGGGAAGAGCTTTACGCGAAAGCGCACCAGGAGAGCGAAGATCCTCGGCGCCACCGCTGGCGTAGCGACGGTGGGCGTAGCGGGCTTGGCTGCTCCTCTCGTCGCAACGCAAAAGCTTTACTGCCAATCGTGCGGTACGTACAACCGCATGGGGGCAGCCAAGCCGTACAAGCCGAAGTCGCCATCACCGGCGAAGCCTGCGACGTCGAGCCCCGTTAGCAGCAGTACTCGGACCCCGGGCCGGCCACCAAGGAAGTCCTCCAAGTCCGAAGATATATTGTTCACGCTTTTTCTAGCCGGATTGTTCCTTGCTCTCTTTATTTGGGCGTTCACCGCAGGAAGTATCCTTTGGTCAATCGTGACCGGACTTCTCTTGGCCTTCTGCGTCTTCCTTGTCTTCACTGCAGTCACATTGGAGCGATCAGATGTGTCCCCTCCAAGGCCAGGTGCACGGGACGCAGACGCGGCCTGACCGGCGAGCAGGTCGCCGAAGCGCGGGACCGCCTCAAAGCGGGGGAAGAGCCATCAGCGATTGTCCGCGACCTCGTGTTTGGGCGATCGAAGAATACGGCGCCGATTGTCGGGGTCGACCAGCTCGCCCCGATCTCGGATCCAGAGAAGCCCCCGGAGGAGCACGTCGCTGGATTAGGAGTGCCACACAAGGCCGTGATGTCTCCACATTTGCTGCGCTACTTGTACGTGCCACACCGACAAGAGCCGGGTTTAGGGTTCGTGCTGCGCGAGCCGGAAGTCAACGGTTCGCTCACGAAGAGTCGCGTTAGACGATCGTCAAACGCGACAGCGTCTGACGCAAATTATGGGAAGTCCCGTTACTGGCGGGCGGGTCCGAGGCCGCTGCCCTGTCGGGGCCCCTCAGATCCAAGCAAATGAGAGGGGTGCCCTCCCCTCGACTCGCAAAGGAGGTGGCGGGACACCCCTGGGGCGGTTCAGAGCGGTTCGGGGCGGCAGTGCTCAGCTTCGCAACTCGATTTCCTGCCCAGTGTCGGATCAGCATGCGACTATCGCCCAATGAACACGAGACTCCGAGCGGATGGCCTCCGCATGCCGGCTGTCTACCCAAATCGATTTCTTGGCCTCTTTGCACGTGCGCATCTTTGTGAGGGCGGTGTGGTGCAGCACACTGTTCTGGGATTGTCTCCCTCCCACGCCGCTAGGCGCGCACGGAGGCAGGAGACAAAAATGCTTTGTGAGCAAGCAGGATTGGGATGACACGGATCTGGTTGTTCATTTCTGCACTAGCGCCGGCGCTACTCGTTGTAGGCTTTCGCTTGGTTGCAAGTCATCGGTTTATCGGTATAGCACTATTCGCGTTAGCGACAGTCGCTATACTTACGGTGTTTTTTATACTAAAAGCGCGGAGCTCGGTAGTCCCAAGGTTGTTCGTAATAAGCGAATCGAGGGACGAAACTCAACAAGTACCGACTTATTTACTAACTTTCATTGTGCCATTTTTATTTGTAGATATCAATGATTGGGGAAACGCTGCAGCGTATTCGGTGCTAATCGTCTTGATTGCAATCTTGCTGTACCGCACCGATCTCTCTCTCGTCAATCCGGCACTGCTCGCTCTGGGGTACCACATATACTCGATTCGGGACGGAGGAGGGCATGAGTCCTTGATTGTTTCCCGAACGCGCCCCCGGGTCGGGGCGAGTATCGCGGCGGTCCCGCTATCTGGCCACATATACAAAGTCGATGTAAATGAAACGGAGCGCATGAATGAGTGACGTGGGTATTGATGTTCAGAACATCGATGTAAGCTCAGCGATGACACTGGTGGTCGGATGGACATCTGGGAAAAGTCTAAAATTGCGGCAGGTACTCTTAAGTCAAGAGGTAGCAGCTGCCTTCCGGGATGTGGTCCAGAACGCCTCGAGTCAACTGGCACAAAGAGAGCCTGCCGACTGGACGCCCGATGCTGACCTATCTCCAGAGACCTATTTAGTGCTAGACGTCGACCAGGTGGGAGATGCCCCCAATCTCGCCGCCGAACATTCTGGCGAAAAGTTCCTGTCAGTTCTTGGATGGGCGGAGCGATTAGAGGAGATTAATCCCAAGCATCTCCCTGCAGGAGACCTTTCCTTTTATGCAATTGTAGTTGGAGAGGCTGGCGACAGGGCTGTGTTTATCCGCAGATCAAATCCTCGCCGGGGACTTAAGAGGGGACGTATATACTCCACGCTGTCAGACACTCTGCAGCGCGTGGAGGACCCAATATTTGCGTTCGATGAATGGATCGATTTGGTTTCTTTCCGCGGCAAGTTGGGGATCTTTAGTCAAACTGTCTTTTCTGCCTTTTTTCGCGACCAGGAAACTTTGGCAAAAAAGATTCCTGAATGGATTACTATCCTTGCGGCGTCGGTTCCGATGGAGTCCGTCAGTCAAGACTTACTCGAAACTCGAGTAAAGAGAGATTCGCGCCTTAAGGCACGTCTGGAAGCGATAGTTAGACGGGATCATCTATCGAGCGTGTCGAGCAGTGACCTGCGTCTGGCAATGGAAGAAAATGAACTAGATCCAGACAGGTTGATGGGTGTCGGTGGAAAGTTGCGTTTCGAGGTGGACGACATTCCACAGGTGCTTTATTTTTTGAATGAGGACCTGTTCACTGGGTCTCTCTCGAAGACTGGATTTCGAGCTGACAAAAAAGCCGCTCGATAGTTTTTCTGCTGTGCCGCGGACGTCATGTCGGTAATCGCTACGCTTTACATAAGGCATGGATATCGGCGGGTGGCCCAGCCTGGTCGATTGTCGTACGACCGACCAGGCCGGGCATTGATCGTTAGCTGATCGCGGACAGGAGTTCGGTGCAGGCCTGTTCGCATTTGCGGCAGGCTTCGGCGCAGACTCGACAATGCTCGTGCATGTCCTCGTGCTTCTTACACTCGGTGGCACATTCTGCGCATGCTGTCCGGCATGCCTCGAGCGTGGTCTTGACCGTGGCGAGGTTCTGCCCGGTGCGACGGCTGAGGATTTTGCCAGTGGTTGCGCAGAGATCGGCGCAGTCAAGGTTGAGGCGAATGCAGTTCCGTAGGTCTGCGACCATCTCTTCGGCCAGGCAGGCGTCAGCGCACGAGGTGCAAGTCTGTGCGCATTCGAGACACGCGGCGATGCAGTCGGCAAGCTTCTGCACGTCTATGCCGGAAGCGTCGTTGGGGTGGGTTTCGATCATTGAAGTGATGTGAGACATCGATGTGCTCCCTTCTTCTCCGAGTCGTCGCTGGAGGCGCCCAGCTAACGCCGACGCTACTGATGCGCAGAACTGGCTACAGTCCCTCGGTTCGACCTTCGCAGAATCTTTGTAATAACAAGCGTCCAATACCCGTTGTATCGGCTTTTCGCAGAAGGGCGGATCATTGTGCGGAGCGGTGACGCACGGTGATCCACTGCGCTGTGATGATGACTAGGGCCACGATCGCGGTGATGCCCAGCGTGAGTGGGTCGGACTGCGCCTTGAGCAGGAGGAAGGGTACGAGCACTGCGACGTCGAGGACGATCGCGACCCACGGGATCCACGCCTTGGCATTGACGTCGTCCTTGAGGCGTCGGACGATCCCGTAGTGGATGGCGATGTCCATTGCCAGGTACAAGATCGCCCCCAGGGAGGCGATCTGTGACAGGTCGAAGAAGGCTGCCATGAGGATCGCCAGGCCGGCTGTGATGTAGAGCGACTGGTGTCCGCCGGCCCCGGGTAGTCCCGGCACCTGGCCCATGTCGCGGAGCATGTCGTAGAGCTTGGAGACAGAGAACAAGCTCGCGATGAGTCCTGACAGCGTCGCCACCACCGCGATGATCACGGTCAGCGTGACGCCCCAGGATCCGAACATCGGCTTGGCAGCCTCGGCGAGGGCGTAGTCGCGGGCCCCGATGATCTGCGGAACGGTCAGGCTGGCGGTTACTGCGACGGTGATCAACAGGTAGAGGACGGTGCACAGGGCGATGGAGATCATGATGGAGCGGCCGATGTTGCGCTCCGGGTCCCGTAGGTCCGCGCCCTGGTTGGTGATCGTGGTGAAGCCCTTGTAGGCCAGGATGCACAGGGTCACCCCGGCCAGAAAGCCCATCCAGCCGTGCTCCGGTGGGGTGCGTTCGGCGACGGTGAACAGTCGGTCCAGCGAGGACACGCCCGCGGCCAGGATGCCGGCGATCGCCAGCACAGCGATGCCCACGATCTTGAGCGCCGCGGTAGCGGTTGCTGACCGCTCGACCCACTGGTTGCCCACCAGGTTGACCAGCGCGGCGGCGGCGATGGCGAGCACTGCCAGCACCGGCACCCACAGGGAGGAGTCCTGCATGCCGAACGGCCGCAGCACGTAGGTGCCGAAGGTCCGCCCCAGCAGGGACTCGGCGAGGATCATCGACACGTACATGAACAGGGAGAACGTGCCGGCCGCCACCCCGGGCCCGTAGGCGGCTTTGAGCAGCATCGCGATCCCGCCCGAGGACGGGTTGATGGCCGAGTACCGGATGTAGGAGTAGGAACTGAACGCCACTACCACCGCGCCGGCGAGGAACGCCCACGGCACCCAGCCGCCGGCCAATTCCGCGACCTGGCCCACGAGGGCGAAGATGCCGGCTCCGATCATTACCCCGGTTCCCAGCGCGACGGATCCGGTGAGAGTGAGCTTGTCTTGGGACTGTGTGCTGTGGTCCATGCTGACCGCACTACCTTCCTGCCGGTGGGTGGCCGCGTCGGTGGCGATATCGGCGCGAGTGGGGATGTCAGGCGAGTTGCATAGTGGTCAGGCAGGTGAGGTCATCGTCGCCCGTGGAGATCGGAGCGGTGGCCGTTCTGCCGTCGTGGTCGATGGTGAGCGTGGCCGTGATGCCTCGCGGTAGCCAGAGCCCGAGAAAGCCGTTGTCGTAGGTGATGCGCGGTTCGTCGATGAGGGTGTCACCGGAGGCGTTATCGGTGACTGTGACGTGCACCTGTTCGTTGGCGATCTCGCCGAGGCAAGTGGTCAGGCTGTGGAATCGGCAGGGGTGGGTGCTCGTGTAATACGGAGCCACTGACAGATAGAACTGGTCCTCTGGAATAGGAATCGTCTCGAGGCTCTCATCGCCACTGGTCAAGACGAGCTCAGTCGGCTGCACCGAGGCGATCAGATCGTTCGGCCTGTCGGCCACCGGCATGGTGTCGAGCGTGTTGATGATCTGGGGTGCCTCGAGGCCGGCGAGATCGTAGGACTCCAACGAGGTGACGGGTGGTTCTGTCGACGCGTTGCCTGACGGTCCGGTCGAGCAGCCGGCGAGAGTCAACGCGGCGGCAGCAAGGAACGCGGATGCGACTCGTCGCCGAGAGGTGTCGGTGGTTGTCATGGTGGTTATCCTCGCTCCATCGCTCTTGTGACGGATTCTGGGCTCAGGTCGAGGCGCCGCAGCAGCTGGGCGTTGAGGGCAACAACGACTGTTGACAGCGACATGAGGATGGCGCCGACGCTCATGGGCAGCACGAATCCGATCGGAGCCAACACGCCGGCGGCGAGAGGCACGGCGGCAAGGTTGTAGCCGGCGGCCCACCACAGGTTCTGCTTCATCTTGCGGTAGCTCGCCCGGGAGAGTTCGATGACCGAGAGCACAGAGCGGGGATCCGATGAGGCCAGGATGACGCCGGCGGAGCCGATCGCCACGTCGGTCCCGGCGCCGATGGCGATGCCCACATCGGCTTGGGCCAGTGCGGGCGCGTCGTTGACCCCGTCGCCGACCATGGCGACCTTCTTGCCTTCGTGCTGGAGTTGGGCGACCTTGGCGGCCTTGTCTTCTGGCCGGACCCCGGCGAAGACCCGGTCGATGCCGAGCTCGGCGGCGACGGTGTCAGCGACGGCCTGAGCATCGCCGGTGATCATGACGACCTGCGCACCGGCAGCATGGAGCGCGTCGACGGCGTCACGGGACTCGGGCCGGATCTCATCGGCCAACCGCAGCGCGCCGATCACCCGGCCCTCGGCGAGGACGTGCAGGATGATCGCGCCCTCGGTACGCCACTGATCGGCGACGGGGAGTTCGTCGCGATCGTGCTGGTCGAGGAGATAGGGGCCGCCGACCTCGACCACGGTGCCCTCCACCGTGGCCTTCACGCCCACAGCTGGCGAGGAGGAGAAGTCGGTCGCCTTCGCCACGGTCAGTTCGCGGGCCCTTGCGGCCCCGACCACGGCTCTGGCGAGCGGGTGCTCGCTGTCGCTCTCGGCCGCCGCGGCGAGGGCGAGTACCTCGTCTTGGGTGTGTCCCTCGATCGGTTCGATTCCGGTGACGGTGGGTTCGCCCTTGGTCAGGGTGCCGGTCTTGTCGAACAGGACGGCGTCGACGGTGCGCATCGATTCGAGCGCGAGGCGGTCCTTGATCAGTACGCCGCCGCGGGCGGCGCGTTCGGTGGCGATCGAGACCACCAGCGGGATCGCCAATCCCAGGGCGTGCGGGCAGGCGATCACCAGCACGGTGATCGTGCGCACCACCGCCGCATCCGGCATCCCCAGAACACTCCAGATGACAGCGGTGATCGCCGCCGATGCGAGGGCGAACCAGAACAACCAGCCGGCCGCGGTGTCGGCGATGCGCTGGGCACGCGAGGAGGATGCCTGCGCGTCGGCCACCAGCTTCTGAATTCCGGCCAGGGCAGTGTCGTCACCGATTGCGGAGACTTCGACGCGCAAGCCGGAGTCGGTGGCCACCGTGCCGGCGACCACTTGCTCGCCGATCTCACGGCGGACCGCCTTGGACTCGCCGGTGACCATGGATTCGTCCATGCTGGCCGAGCCGTCGATAATCTTGCCGTCGGCGGGCACAGAAGCACCGGGGCGGACAATCACGACGTCGCCGACCGCCAGATCGGCCGGTGCGACGGTGACCACGTCGTCGCCGTCGACCTTCTCGGCCTCATCGGGTAGCAGTGCCGCCAGGGAGTCGAGTGCAGAGGTGGTTTGCGCCAGGGAGCGCATCTCGATCCAGTGGCCCAGCAGCATGATGACTACCAGCAGCGCCAGTTCCCACCAGAAGTTCAGCTCATGATCCAACAAGCTCAGGCTTGCGCCCCAGGAGGCGATGAACGCCACGGTGATCGCCAAGCCGATGAGCAGCATCATGCCGGGTTGACGAGCGCGGACCTCGGAGAGAGCGCCGGTCAGGAACGGCCGGCCGCCCCAGAGGTAGATCACTGTGCCCAGGATGGGGGAGACCCACCACACCCATCCGGCGTCGGGCAGCTGGTAACCGATGAGGTCGGCGAACATCTCGTTGAAGCCGACCACCGGCACCGCCAAGACGAGCATGATCCAGAACAAACGTCGGAACTGCCCGACATGGTCTCCGTGCCCGGCATGACCGCCATGGTCTTCATGGCCAGCGTGATGCTGCCCCGCATGGGCGTGGCCCGTCGTCTCCTGGGGCCCGTCCGGGTGATGGTGCTCAGCTACCGCCGTGTCTCGCTCGTTGAGGTGCCCGGCCGCGGCTCCGCCGGATCCGTGACTGTGGGCGTGGTCATGATGATCGTGCGACTGATTCATTTGGTCCCTTCCGTCTTGTCCATTGCCACCTGGTTGGCGTGATCTTCGAGCGGCATGCGTCCGGCAGCTTCGATATGCAGGAGTTTCGAGGGAGTGAAACAGCAAGAACATGATTCCCTGACAGCGGTGAGCCCTAGCGCATGATGTGTTCTAGGGGTCATGGACATCTCTTCCCGTGGGGCCAAGTAGCAGTTGCTCCGGGCCACGAGCCGATACCGCCGCAGGGTATCGAATCGTGCTGACATCTGTGCTCGGCCGACCACGTTCGTGACACCGCCCATCCCAGGATCGCCGTTCCCGTCGGTGATGACGCACGTCCTGGCGTTCTGGGGTCCGGCCGACAGTCAGGATCGTGGGTGAGCCAGCGGATTGTGGTGGAGATTGTGTGAAGGTTTGCTCAAGATGTTCGTCAGGGGAGTGGTTCGGGCTGGCGCCACGATGATGGCGGCTCCCTTCTAGGGCGCTCGGAACGATGGAAGCACCCTCCGCCGCTGCTGGTCTTTCGGGCGCCCAAGGGCGTGGGCCAGGGTGAGCTGCCTTTGGCCCGACTCCGTAGCCACATTGCTCGAACCCGAAGGCTTCTTCGGTGACGACCTGCGGTGATGGCCTGGGACGATTGGAACAACCGGGTTGCCAGCCCGGGATAGGGCCCGCGAGTTCGTCGAGCTAACCGGCGGCGTCGACCGGATCCTGAATTCGATCAGATGTCATGTTCTCTCCTGGTTTCTGCCGTGCGAGTTCATTGGCTTTCCCACCCGCAAACTATACCCCAACGGGGTATGTTGGTGAGGCGTGTTCACCGAATTTCGGGGCTCGGCTACATCCGCGAAGCATCCTGCTCGCGACCTTGCCGGGGCCTCCCATGCACCTACCCGCCCCCGCTTAGCGGGAGAAGCGGGCGATGGCGTCGGCCACTTCCTTGAATTTGATCTCTGCGGCCTCGTCGGACTCGTTCACTGCGTCGGCGACGCAGTGGCGCATGTGGTCGTCGAGCAGGCCGAGGGCGACGTTGCGCAGTGCGGAATTGATGGCGCTGACCTGGGTGAGGATGTCGATGCAGTACTGCTCCTCATCGATCATGCGGTGGATGCCCCGCACCTGGCCCTCGATCCGCTTGAGCCGGGCCTTGTAGCGGTCCTTTTCCTTCATGTAGCCGTGGTGACTGTGGGTCTCGCAGCCAGCGGCTTCGGCATCGTGCTCGGCTGCAGGGTCGATGGCGAGGTCCGGGGTATCCGTCATTGCTGGCTCCTGGTCTGGTCGTGGTTGGGGGTCGCGTGGCTTGAGGTGAACCCGCGCAGGCGTAGGGAGTTGGTCACCACGAACACACTCGAGAACGCCATTGCGACGCCTGCGAGCATGGGATTGAGCAGTCCGATCGCAGCGACGGGGATCAGTGCGACGTTGTAGGCGAACGCCCAGAATAGGTTGCCCTTGATGGTGCCCAGGGTCCGGCGTGACAGCCTGATCGCGTCCACGGCGGATCGCAGGTCGTCGTTCATCAGAGTGATGTCGGAGGCTTCGATCGCCACGTCCGTGCCGGCGCCCATCGCCAGTCCGAGCTCGGCCCGGGCGAGAGCTGCCGCGTCGTTGACGCCGTCGCCGACCATGGCGACGTTCTTGCCCTTGGCCTGCAGTTTCTCGATCTGGGCGACCTTGTCGTGGGGCATGACCTCGGCGATCACGTTGGCCGGATCAATGCCGACCTCGCTGGCCACGACACGTGCGGCTCCGGCGTTGTCGCCGGTGAGTAGCCACGGGGTCAATCCGAGAGCTTTGAGTCCGGCTACCGCCTCGGCGGAGGTGGGCTTGACGGTGTCGCGGACGGTGATCACGCCCGCGACGGTGCCGTCGATCTGGGCGACCACAGGGGTGCCGCCCTGCTTCTGGGCATCGTCGAACGCGGTCCGCAGGTCCGCCGGCAGGGAGCCCTCAGGGCGACCAATGGTCACCACGGCACCGTCGACGGTGCCCGTGACGCCACGGCCTGCAGTATTGGTGAACCCGGTGACCTCCGGCAGAATGGCGGATCCGGCCTCCCTGTCGGCCACGGGGCCCTCGCCCGCCAGACTCTTTGCACCCTCGCGGGCGATGGCCTGGGCGATCGGGTGCTCGGACGCGGCCTCCACCGCAGCGGCCTTGACCAGCAGATCCGTCCGGTCGAATCCGGCGGCAGTGGTGACCTGGCTGACGGACATCACTCCGGAGGTGACGGTGCCGGTCTTGTCCATGACGATGGTGTCGACGCGCCGGGTGGACTCTAGGACCTCGGGCCCCTTGATGAGCAGTCCCATCTGGGCGCCGCGGCCGGTACCGACCAGGAGTGCGGTGGGAGTGGCCAGGCCCAGTGCGCACGGGCAGGCGATGATGAGCACGGCCACGGCGGCGGTGAACGCGGTGGCCAGTCCCGCTCCCACCACAAACAAGTGCACGAGCAGGGTGATGATCGCGATGACGATCACGATGGGCACGAAGACCTGCGAGATGCGGTCGACCAGTCGTTGGACCGGGGCCTTCTTGGACTGCGCCTCGGTGACCAGCTTGGCCATCTGGGACAGTGTGGTGTTCTCGCCGGTGCGGGTGACCTCGATCAGCAGTCTTCCCGAGGTGTTCATGGTTGCGCCGGTCACCGTGGAGCCGGACGTGACCTCAACCGGGACGGATTCGCCGGTGAGCATGGACTCGTCGATCGCGGACGAACCCTCGGTGACGCGACCGTCGGTGGCGATCTTTTCGCCCGGGCGCACCACGACGATGTCGCCGACCTTCAACTGACCCACGGGGATGCGGACCTCGACGCCGTCGCGGAGGACGGCGGCGTCCTTGGCTCCCATGTCGAGGAGCGCCTTGAGTGCGGCGGAGGACTGCCCCTTGGCCTTGGTTTCAAACCAGCGGCCCAGCAGCAGGAAGGAGATCACCACGGCGGCGGTCTCCAGATAGATCTCGTCCATCGTGGAGTTTGTGGGCAGCAGATGCACTTCCATGGTCATGCCGGGCATGCCGGCGTTGCCGAGGAACAGTGCCCACAGTGACCAGAGGTAGGCGGCCGCCGTGCCCATGGAGACCAGGGTGTCCATGGTGAACGAGCCGTGCCGCAGGTTGGCGAGGGTGGCCTTGTGGAAGGGTGCGCCTCCCCAGAAGAAGATGGGGGTGACCATGGTCAGCACGGCCCACTGCCAATTGGTGAACTGCAGTGCCGGGATCATGCTCAGCAAGACCACCGGGACCGTGAGTGCAGCCGAGACAATCAGACGGTGTTTGAGGTCTGCGGTCTCGCGTTCCCTGGCCTCCTCGATCTGGTCTCGGGGACCGGCGCCGCCACCTGCGGAAGTTGCGTCCACAGCCTGGTCGTCGTCATTCTTCATCGTGAACGCGTCGTATCCCGCACCGCGCACGGTCTCGATGAGCGCGTCCGTGTCGACCTTGCTCGGGTCGAAGGAGATGGACGCGGACTCGGTGGCGAAGTTGACCGTGGCGTCCACCCCGTCGAGCTTGTTGAGCTTGCGCTCGACCCGCCCCGAGCACGAAGTGCAGGTCATGCCCGTGACGCCCAGATCTATGTCGATCAGATCCACCGCGGGGTGCATCTGGGAGGGTTGAGTCTGGGTCATCGAGGATCAATCCTTCACGGTGAACGGGTGGTGTGCTCGGGGCCAGGGATCTCGCCAGCTGCTGGGGCTGGCGAGATCGCTTCGCGTCAAGAGGTGACGGTGTAGCCGGCTTCCTTGACGGCGGCGACGACCTGCTCGTCGGTGAAGCCCTCGCCGGAGACCGACACCGTTCCGGTCTTGCTCGAGGCCTCCACCATGGAGACGCCCGCGATTTCGCCGACTTCCTCCTTGACCGACGACTCACAGTGTCCGCAGGTCATGCCCTGGACGGTGTACTCCTTGGTGCTGGTAGCCATGACGGCTCCTTCCGTTGACGGGTGTAGTTCGTTGAGACATCCGATGGCTCGGATCAATCCGAACACCAATGAACCTATACCCCGTAGGGGTATTGGTCAAGGGTGATGTTCGCTTGTGTCCGCGGCTCACTCCGCCTGCACTCTGATCGCCCGGACGCCGTATGGATTGACCAGTAGGCGGGCGCAAGAGCCGTGGCGGCAAGGTCTTTGGAAGCGCGGAGACGAGCTCACCGTGCTGGCGGTGCAGCGCGAACCAGGCCCTTGCCGCCGCAGTTGAGCAGTTCGTCATAGAGACGGGCGACGCGTATTAACGCAGGCCAACACCCGGCCATGTCTGTATCCGCAACCAATTGTTCGGAACCCTGGCCGAGGGCCTCTTAGGCTAGCCCCGCTGATTCACGGAGCGTGAGGATTGCTGC
>NZ_JAALEB010000408.1:0-2510 GCF_014145165.1 Dietzia sp. Cai40
CGCGGGCGTGTTCGATGGCCTCCACCAGGAGCCCCTGCAGGCCCTCGTCGTCGAGCTCCACACCGGTCTCCTCGAGCCCGGCCAGCACCGCCTCCGCATCGATGTCCTCCTCGGCGATCCGCTGGAGCGCGTCGTCGTCGAGGTGCCTGGTCTCGGCCCGGTTGATGATCACCTGGCCGACCCGCAGGTCGTGCGAACGCAGCTCCTCGATCGCCTCGATGGTCTCCTGGACCGGCAGCGACTCGAGCAGGGTGACCAGGTGGACGACCGTCTGCGGGGAGTGGACCAGCTCGGAGACGGCATCGGCCTGCCGGCGGATGGGCCCGCCGGCGGCCAGGTCGGCCATCGCGGTGGTCACGTCGAGGAACTTGCCGATACGGCCCGTGGGCGGGGCGTCCACCACCACGGCGTCGTACACGACCTCCTTCTTGGCGTGCTGGCGCGTGACGACCTCGTAGATCTTTCCGGTCAGGAGCACGTCCTTGAGGCCGGGGGCGATGGTGGTCGCGAACTCGATCGCGCCCACCGACTTCATCACCTTGCCCACCACCCCGAGGTGGTAGAAGGTGTCGAGGTAGTCGAGCATCGCGGCCTCGATGTCGATGGCCAGCGCGAACACCTTGCCGCCACCGTCCACCCGGGCCACGAGCTCCTCGCGGTACGGCAGCGGGGCGCGGTCGAAGATCCGGGAGATTCCCTGGCGCTCCTCCACCTCGACCAGCAACACACGCTTGCCGGTGGAGGCCAGTGCCAGCGCGAGCGAGGTGGCGACCGTGGTCTTGCCCGTTCCCCCCTTCCCGGAGACGTAGTGGAGGTCTGCGCGGGCGGAGGAGTCGGACCAGCCGGTGGACAGCTGGTCGGCGATGGTCGCCCTCGTCGACTGTGTCCCCTGAGTTCGAGTCGCCTGCGTTCCTGGATTGTCGGTGGACGGCATGCGTTCCACACTAAGCGGTTCCACCAGAGCGCGCGGGCTGCTCTCGACTTCCCTAGAGTGGGGGCATGAGCGAATCCACCTCCGCAGCCCGGTTCGAGTACGCGACCGTCCCGCTGCTCACCCACGCCACCAAGCAGATCCTCGACCAGTGGGGCAGTGACGGCTGGGAGCTCGTGTCCGTGCTGCCCGGGCCCACCGGCGAGCAGCACGTCGCCTACCTCAAGCGCCGGCTCTGATGTCGGAGGGCGAGGGCGGCGGCTACTGGACCCGAAAGCTGGAGCAGCTGGGGATCGAGCTGCCGACCGTGGTCCCCCCGCTGGCCAACTACGTCCCCGCCGTGCGGACGGGGGCGTACGTCTACACCTCCGGTCAGCTGCCGATGGTCGACGGCGCCCTCGCCGCGACGGGCAAGGTCGGAGCCGCGGTCAGTCCGGAGGTCGCCGCCGGTCTCGCCCGGACCTGCGCCCTCAACGCGCTCGCCGCGGTCGACGGCCTGGTGGGCATCGACTCCGTCGTGCGGATCGTCAAGGTCGTCGGGTTCGTCGCCTCGGCGCCGGGCTTCAACGCCCAGCCCGCGGTGATCAACGGCGCCTCGGACCTGCTGGGTGAGGTCTTCGGCGACGCCGGCGTCCACGCACGCTCCGCCGTCGGGGTGTCGGAGCTGCCGCTCGACGCCCCCGTCGAGGTCGAGCTCATCGTCGAGGTCGAGGTCGAGGGTTAGGGACGGACCATGGCGACGTCCGGCGGTCTGGCCCCGATCACGTTCCCCGCGTACGAGACGCTGCGCCCCGTCACCGACCTGGCCGGGGTGATCCTCTGCGACAACCCCTCGGAGATGACCTTCGAGGGGACCAACACGGTCGTGCTGCGGGCCCCGGGATCGCCCACCGCCGTGGTGGTGGATCCCGGGCCGGACGATCGCGCGCACGCCGAGCGGATCGCCGCCATCGTGGGGGAGATCGAGCTCGTCGTCGTCACCCATCGCCACGGGGACCACACCGACGGGATCGACCACCTCCGCGCGCTGACCGGCGCGCCGGTCCGAGCGGTCGGGGAGCGGTACTGCCGCGACGCCGGGCCACTGGTCGACGGCGAGGAGATCCACGCCGCCGGGCTGGACATCATCGTGCTGGCCACTCCGGGGCACACCGCGGACTCGATCAGCCTCGAGGTGCGTCCCGCGGGTGCGGGGTTCACCGCGCCGGCGGACTGCGTGGTACTCGGCGACACGATCCTGGGCCGCGATTCGACGGTCCTGGACTCGACCGACGGCGATCTGGGCGACTACCTGGAGAGCCTCGACCTGCTGGCCGCCCGCGCCGACGGCGTCGTGGGTGTCCCCGGGCACGGGCCGGACGTGGAGAACACCGCGCGCGCGGCCCAGGTGCTCGCCCGACACCGGCGGGACCGGCTCGACCAGATCGTCGCCGCCCGGGAGGAACTCGGCCCCGGCGCGTCCGCCGAGGCCATCACGCAGCACATCTACCGGGACGTCTCGCCGTTCCTGCTCAAGGTGGCCGAGCAGTCGACGCTCGTGGCCCTGCGCTACCTCGACCGCTCCGACTAGCCCGGCGCT
>NZ_JAALEB010000409.1:0-5940 GCF_014145165.1 Dietzia sp. Cai40
CAGCGCCCGCCAGCCCAGGAGGAACACCCCGGTGGCGATCGCGGCCACCACCATGAAGCTCCAGTGCGGCACCCGTCCGTCACCGATCCCGCGGATCAGCATCCCGCCGACGAGGGTGGCGACCCACACCTGGACACCCGACCGGATGGTCCCGGGGTCGCGGCGCGTGGCGAGCACCACGACCCACCCCACCACCAGACCCACCAGGAACGGCCACGCCGTCCCCCACACCTGCCCGATCCCGAGGCCCTCGGAATGGGCGCCGCGCCCGAAGGTCGCGAACACCCCCACGAGCACGGCGTCCAGCAGGAACATCAGCGGCAGGGCCACTCGGCTCACCTATCCCTCTCGTCACGGTGCTCGCCGCCGCCCAGCGAGCAGGAGGCCTCACCCTCCCCGGCGTCCCGGGTCCCGTCCTCCCGGACGCGCAGGAGGGGGATCGGCCCGGAGTCGCGGGGGACGGTGGCGCGCCACGGCGTGCCCCTCATCGGCCACATCGCGGCGAGACCGGCGGGCGGGGCGGCGATCACGGCTGGTTGGTCGGGGTGGAGGCGGGGCGACGACGACGAGGCGTCCTCGCGCGGGGTGTCGTCCTCCGCGGGTTCGGCATCCGGATCGATCTCCACCGCACCGCGGTAGAAGAGGAAGAAGACCACCCACCCCGCCAGCGCCACGAGGACGAAGCTGACGATGCGGTAGAGGAACACCGCCGCGAACGCCTGGTGCGCACCGAGCCCGCCCGCGGTGAGCGCGGTGATGAGCGCGAACTCGACCGTTCCCAGACCACCGGGGGTGATCGGCGCGGAGGCCACGATCTTGCCGGTGACGTAGGCGATACACAGACCGCCGATGCTGGGCTGGGCGCCGACCGCGTGGGCGGCCGCCCACAGGCAGCCGATGTCGGCGACCCAGTTGAGGAGTGAGAACGCGAAGGCCTTGGAGAACTGGGTCTTGGTCATCTCGACCGCCTCGGCCTGCTCCACGATCTTGCGGACCCCGGTCGCACCGTGGTCGGCGGGCCGGCGGCGCCGGGCGTTGACCCACGCCAACAACGACAGCAGGGCCTCCTCGATCCTGTCGGGGTTCCTGGCGGCCCACTGCACCACCACCACGATCGCCACGAGGCCGATCGCGGACACCATCAGCAGGAACGGGTTGGACACACGGCCCACCAGGAAGAAGCCCATCAACGCGAGCAGCACGATCCCCACCGTGGACAGCACTCCGGAGATCACCAGTTGCCACGACGCCACCACCCGGGTCGCGCCCCACTGGCGGGTCTTCCGGTAGGTCAGGGTGGTTCCGAAGACCTGCCCGCCGGGGATGCAGGTCGAGAACGCGTTGGCGGAGAAGACCAGACCGACGCTCGCCCAGTGCCCCACCCTGACGCCCGCCGACTGCAGCAGCACCTTCTGCACCGAGCCGTAGCTGGACATGGAGAGGTAGGAGAACACCAGCGCCACCGCGACCCAACCCCAGTGCGGGCTGGTGACCGCCGAGAACCCCTCGGCGAAGAACGGCATCTGCCCGCGGAGCCAGTAGAGGACGAAGCCCAGGACGGCCAGGGTCGCCAAGGCCTTGAACCAGGGGTTGACCAGGACCACCCGGACACGACGGCGCAGGACGGCGCCCCGGGTCCCCTTCATCCCGCCACCATAACCCGCGGACCGGCCTCGGCCCAGGTTCACACTCCGGAGGTCGGGCGGGGCCTCACGCGTCGCGATCCCGTTCCCTCTCCCGCTCCCGCTCCTGCCGGAGCCGGGCGATCAGCTCCGCGGCGGGGATCTTCTCCCCGCCGCCCCCGTCCCGACGACGGTGCTCGGGCCGGGGCGCGGTCCGGAGGTCGGGTTCGGGCTCGCGCACAGGTTCGGGCGCGGGTTGGCGCACAGGTTCCGACTCGCGCACAGGTTCCGGTTCGCGCACAGGTTCCGCTTCGGGCTCGCGCTCGAGGAGCCCCACCGCCGATCCCGGCGCCTGCGTCCCCTCCGCCACGGAGGGTCCGTCAGTGGGGCTCCCCGCGACAGGTCCGGCGGGTGCGGTGTCAGGGACGCCCGTCTCCGTGACCCTGACCGGTCCCGCCGACCCGACCCGGGCAGGGCCGCCCTGCAGGTGTTCGGGCTCGTCGCCGATCTCGGCCTCGCCCAGGCCGATCCGCTCCTGGACCCGCTTCATCCACCGGGGGGCCCACCAGTTGTCGGTGCCCAGCATCTGCATGACCGCGGGCACCAGCAGCATGCGGATCACCGTGGCGTCGATGATCAGGGCGGCGATCATGCCGAACGCGATGTACTTCATCATCACGATGTCCGAGAACGCGAACGCGCCGGTCACCACGATGAGGATCAGCGCGGCCGAGGTGATGATCCGACCGGTGTTGGCCACGCCGCTGCGGATGGCCTCGGCGGTCCTGGCGCCCCGGGATCGCGCCTCGACCATCCGGGACACCAGGAACACCTCGTAGTCCGTGGACAACCCGTAGATGATCGCCATCAGCAGCACCACCACGGGCGAGGTGAGCGGCCCCGGTGTGAAGCCGAGCAGGTCGGCGAGGTGCCCGTCGACGAAGATCCACGTGAGGATCCCGAGCGTGGCGCCCAGGCCCAGCAGGTTCATGATCGCCGCCTTGATGGGCAGCACCAGCGAGCCGAACGCCAGGAACATCAGGATCGTGGTGGCGACCAGCACGTACAGCACGAACCACGGGAGTCCGTCGACCAGCGCGTCGACCGAGTCGGACTCCATGGCCGGGTTCCCGCCCACGTGGACCTCGGTGCCGGCGGGGATCGGGAACTGCTGCAGGTACTCGACGGTCTCGGCCGGTGAGTTGCGGTCGACCAGACCGGACTGCAGGACCACCACGTCGCGGCCCTGGTCGTCCTGTTGTCCGGACCGGGCGAACTGGAACGGACCGGTGAGCCCGGGCGCGTTGTTGGCCTCGGCGCGGATCTGCGAGAGCGTGGTGCCGTCCGATCCGATCACGACGAGCTTGATCGGGTCGGTGCGGGTGCCGGGGAAGTTCTGGTCGTACTGCTCCTGCGCCACGCGCGTGGTGTTGTCCGGCGGGAGGTAGGTCTCGTTGATGCCGCCGAACTTGACCCCGGAGAACGGGATGATGAGCGCCACGAGGACCACCACGACGGGCACCGCCACCGCCACCGGGTGCTTCATCGAGAAGTCGGCGACCCGGCCGAACAGCCCGTTCTCCACCTGCTCGCGGGTGCGGTGCCGCTGCAGGCGCGTGATGCCGAGCATGTCGACGCGGTGCCCCAACATCACCAGCACCGCCGGGAGCAGCGTCACCGACAGCAGCGCGGCCAGGATGACGGCGGCGATCGCCCCATAGGCCACCGACTTGAGGAAGTCCTGCGGGAAGATCAGCAGCCCGGACAGGGTCACGCCCACCATGACGGCCGAGAACACCACGGTGCGGCCGGCGGTGGCCACGGCTCTGCGCACGGCGACGACCGGTGGGTACCCCTCGGCCATCTCCTCCCGGAACCGGCTCACCACGAACAGGCCGTAGTCGATCGCCAGCCCCAGGCCGATCAGCGTGACCACGTTCTGGGCGAACGAGTTGACCGGCACCACCAACGACAGCAGGTGCAGGGCGCCGATCGACCCGAGGATCGTCAGGATGCCCACGGCCACCGGCAGGAACGCGGCCACCACGCCGCCAAACACCACGATGAGCAGGACGAACACCAGGGGCAGCGCGATGAGCTCCGCCCGGACGAGGTCGGCGTCCATGCCGTCCTGCAGCGCTCCCGCGACCGCCTGGACGCCGGCGACGTCGGTCTCGATGCCGTCGACGTCGATCCGGTTCTCGATCACCCGGAAGTTCTCGAGGATCTCCTCCTCCTCGCCCGCCAGCTGGATCGAGGCCACCGCGATGCCCTCGTCACGGTTGACCAGGGCGGGGGACTGGTTGTAGACGAAGCTGGTCACGCCGGTGACCTCGTCAGGGAACTCGTCGCGGATCGCGTCGAGCGAGGCCCGGACGGGGTCCTGGAACGCGGGATCGTCGACCGTGGTGCCCTCGGGGGCGTGATAGGTGACGACGACGTCGCCGAGCGCGTCGCGGCCGTACGCCTCCTGCTCGAGCCGCTCGGCGGTCGCCCACCCGCTCTTCGGGTCCTCGAAGCCCCCCTGACCGAAGGCGTTGCCGAACATGCTGCCCGCGACGCTGAGGGCGGCCATGACCAGGACCATGAAGAGCAGGACGGGGACGCGGCGGCGGGCGACGAACCCTCCGAGTGAGTTGAACACGGCTGCGCGCTCCTAACGCGAGTTGAGCAGGGCGGTGAGCGGCCGGAGCGGCTGCAGCCAGGCACCCTCGTCGGGCAGGTTCTCCAAGCTGACCCGGGGCAGGGGCTCCCGGAACACGCCTGGGATGTCCTCGAGGTCGAGGAATCGGATCGTGTCGTGCTGGACGGCCCAGGTGGCGTGCTCCCGGAACCCGATGACGGTGACGGGGACCTCGTCGGCGAGCTCCTCCAACGGCTCGCGGAACGCCTGGCCGTCGGCGGAGGCCACCACGACACCGGCGAGCCTGCCGGACTCGGCGCGCCGGTCGATGTGCTCGAGCATGTCGTCGTCGACATCGGAGTCTTCGCTGGTCTTGGGCTTGGCGAAGACGGCGAAGCCGACGTTGCGCAGGGCCTCGACCCAGGGGCGGACGTTGTCCGAGGTGCCCGGGACGATGTTGGTGAAGACGGTCGCCTCGGCCTCGAGGGTGTCGTTGGTGGTCACCGACAACTCGGCCGCGTACCCGAGCAGCCACCGCCCGAGCGCGTCGAAACGGGGACGGTACACGGCCGTGGGACGGCCGCCGAGGATCGAGCCCAGGCCCATGTCCACGTTGGGGGCGTCCCAGACGAGCAGCACCAGGCCCGGGGCGTCGGGCGGCACCACGTCGGAGAGGTCGTGGGCGTCCGGTCCGTCAGGTGGGGTCATCGTCTGCTGCCTCGGTCTTCTTGTAGATACGGGGTTGTCAGTCTCTACGACGCCAGAGGAACTCGTTGATCACTCGCTCCTCCTGCAGACCCTTGCCCTCGAACTTCGTCACGGGTCTTTTCAGACTGAACGGTACGTGTCCGGCCCCGGTCGTGGCGTCGAGCCGCTCGAGTGAGGGTTCCGCGTCGCCGGTCTCGGCGATCCAGTCGGCATAGTCCGCGTGGTCGGTGGCCACGTGGAGCACACCGCCGGGACGGAGGCGCGAGGAGATCAGTTCGAACGTGCCCGACTGCAGGAGCCGCCGCTTGTGGTGGCGGGCCTTGGGCCACGGATCCGGGAAGAACACGCGCACGCCGGTCAGGCTCGACGGCGCGATCATGTTGGTCAGCACGTCCACCCCGTCGCCGCGGATCATCCGGACGTTCTCGAGCCCCTCGCGCAGGATCATCCCCAGGAGCTGGGCCAGACCCGGCTGGTAGACCTCCACCGCGATCACGTCCACGTCGGGCTCGTCGGCCGCCATCGCCGCGGTCGACGTCCCGGTCCCGGAGCCGATCTCCACGATCAGCGGCGCGACGCGACCGAACAGGGCCTGCGGGTCGACGAGGTCGTCCGCCACGTTGCGGCCGTAGGTCGGCCAGTGTTCCTCCCAGTTCCGCTGCTGCCCCGGACGCAGGGTGCCGCGCCGGAACCGGTAGGCCGTGACCCTGGGGAACAGACGCGGGTCGTGGTCGGGGGTCGCACCGCCCCGGGTGTCGCCGTCCGGGGTGTCGCCGTCCGGGGTGTCGCCGTCCGCCGGTCGGGGGCTCTCGCTCTGGTTCACCCGGTCATCATCCCGTAGTCGGCGGCCCGGGTCCGAATCCGGTGGCCGGGCGGGGCGTGCGCCGGGACGACGGGCACCGCCCGGGATACCCGCCGGACCCGGGGGAAGGTCTTGCCGCCGCAGCCCGGCCGGGACACCATGAGCCCGTGCCGATCGTGACCCAC
>NZ_JAALEB010000040.1:0-3770 GCF_014145165.1 Dietzia sp. Cai40
CCGCCTGGCGCCGTGAATGTGCCTTAAAAACCTACAGTATTGCGACACTCCTGCTGCTGGCTCTGGCGCACGTCCGCTTCATGGGCCGTCAACGTTCTCGGGTGTCTCGGGAAACCGTCTCGCTAGCGGTGTGAAGAACTCATTGTCGCGGGGAGTTCTCGTAAGGCGTAGGTAGCGCGGTGCACACACGTAGTGGATCGCCCTGAGTCGCACCTTCACTCCCGGGAGTTGATCGGCAAGGCTCGCGGCGATCGCTCGGCCCTCGCGATACCAGGCCGCCGGGTCCATATCGTCGGCCCACTCCGGCAGAGCGAAACCCCCATTCGGCAAGCCGAGATTGGCGCTAGTCCCATCGTCATCCTGCCCGTAGTCCAGGAACCCGCGGTGCCAGTCCTCGTTCCACCGCCAGATACGGGCCTCGAGCTGCGAGGTGAGCCCGAGGCTGCGCGGGGTCGGAAAACCCCCAGGGCCCGGACCTGTGCGGAGCCGAGGGGGCTGGTGGTACGGCAGCCACCCGTCCCAAAGGCCCCACTCGACCCCGTACTCCGGCATAAGTTTCAGCTCCCCCGGCACATCCGGATCGGGCTCATTGCCGGGCATCCGCCAGCCGTGTTCACGTTTAAACTGACCGGTCACTGCGCATACGTAGTCCAGCTGATCGGCGGCGAGCTCGCACACCACGTACTTCTCCGCGCAGCAGAACACGAAGTGCTCCGGGAAATGTTCACCGAGGCGCTCGGCCAGTTCGTGTCCGCGGTCGAGCCAGGCCATTTCGTCGAATCCGTCCGTCCACACGGGCTGATCGACCGGACGGTCACCGAGGTGGCGGAAGTGTGTCTTGAACTGGTCGATCCAGTCTTCGATCTCGTTGCGCAAAGCCTGCGGGATCTGCAGGTCTGCCGCCACGCCCTGGTCGTACCCGGGATGACCGGGAGGGAACACGTCAGGGGATGCGGAAATGTAGGGCCGGTAATTGATGACCGGATGCAGTGCAACAAGGCGGCGATTAAACGGACCCGGGTCTGCGGGAACCCGGCACGCCGCACGACACAGGTGCGAAGCACGCAGCCCATGGAAGGTTCCATCCGACGAGACACGCATCAGCCGAGCGTAACCCGAAAGGGAATCTGGCAATCAGCGACGGGAGACGGCGCGAGACCGCCGGGAAGATTCTGCGAGAGAGCAGCAAGCGACCGAATTACGTCTCACCACTGGGGTTCGACGACAAGCCAAGCTATGACGGTATCCACCGCCCACAACGCATCGCTGGTATCGCTCAGGTCTTTGCCGCTCGCCAAGCGCCCTTCTTCCAGCAAGGCTGCCGGGTGATTGACCGCCGCCTCGTAAACGACCTTTGCTTCTGGTCCGGTGAGCGTTCCGCAGCCACGCGACGCCGGCGTTGGCGTCGGCATCTCGAATTCAGACGGCGAGGGGCCCGGCCACGCGGGGACGTCGTCGACAGTGAGAGCGGTGTCGACCATCCCCGGCTGACAAACGATTACCTCCTCGGGGATTGCGAGTTCCTGGGCCGTTGAGGAGGGAGTGCTCTCGACCGGCGGCGCCTCGGCTGGCGATGAGCTGGACGTACCGTCGCTGCCGCACCCTGCCAGGAGTGCAACCCCTAAAAAGGAAGCGCCCACGCCAGCGGCATACCGCCTGAGCATCGCTACCCCGTTCCCGTGTCGTGAACCATGAGCCGATGTTGTCACCGACCACCTTGCAGTCGCAGCATGTCGGCTCAAATCGCCGCCCTCTCTACCGATCGGCGCAACGGTTTCGCGCTGACCGACCGTCCCAGTTCCTTGGTTGTGGGACGGCGACTGTTGACGGACAGTTTCGGTTTGTGAGTCGCAACGCGCTACTCCTCGCGAGTGTTCACGAAGACCAGGTGCGCCGCCGAGAGAGAAGGTCAGGGTTGATGACGCGGGCCGCTTGAATCAGAGCGATGGCCAGTAGTCCGTAGATCCACACGGAGTACGACCACGGGCTGTGGGTAACCACGCTGACGCGGGGGTCATCCCTGGTCCAGTAGGTGCAGCGAACCCCGGCGGGGAGCAGTTCGTACCCATGGGACCAGTTGAGGTCGGTATGAAATGTGCTGACCTGTTCCTGCGGGGGAAGCCGTTCGGAAGGAAAGCCGTCCGGCACGTGACCGTCGCGAAGGGCGCAGGTATAGCCGGGGTAGTCGTTGTAGTCGTCACTGCCGGCGAAGCCGAGGAACGCGATCGCTCCGCAAATCGACAGCACTGCAGAGATCGCGGCCGCAGTTCGTCTGGCGCCTCGCCCGGTCGCCTTGAAGGAAGCCCAGACGATGAAAGCCCAGAGCGCCAGCAACAGGGCTACCGGAGGCAGTAGCGGAATCAGGAATGCCTCCACGGGTACCTCCTAGTTAACGCACCGTGCGGGAGCGGCGCAGGTACGCGTGTCAGCCGGTGGCGGACGACGAGTTCCCTCATCGCCAAACCCCTCGATTGCGGCGCTCGGTGGCGGGGTTATGCCAGTACTGGCTGGCGGTCCGATGTCGTGTTGCAGCACCTACCGCAAGCAAGATTCGCGGGAGGCGCGATTGCTACGACTGCGGGAGGTCGCGGGTCAGCGGGACTACTTCCCACTTGGTGTCGCTTCGCACCTCCTCGACCAGATCCGGCCCAGTCGAGTAGACCTCAATCCATCCGGTCTCGGGTTGAACCTCGAGGAACAGTGTCTCGTCGTCGGACCACAAGAAGGATGGCTCGGGATGGAGAAACGGGTCCATGAGAGCCGCAGTGGACGCAGATACCAGCTGGTAGTCGTAGTCGCTTCCATAGTCACCGTCATCGACGATGGTGATGATGCTTGCGGCGTCGGGTATTCCGATTGGATCACCGTTCACCGTCCAGATCGCCGCTTTCCACTGCCGGACAGTCGCTGTGCGGGAGTAGCGCTGCGCGATCTCGATGGCAGGACCAGCGCTGCACCCGACCAGGCGATCCACATCCATGGCCAGCTCCGGGGTGCCGGCGCTGTCGATCATCGATGTCAATCCGCGGTGGGGCGGATACTGCGCCCCCACACGCTCAGCGACCTCGTGCCATGAGCTCCACCCGGCGACGTCGCGGCCCGTACGGAGCGTGATCGGACACAGGATCCGCACCCCGTAGGTAAAGAGGTCTCGGACAGCGCCCACGGTCCCCGTCTCGAGCAACGATGCGATACGCCCCTCGACGCCCGCTGGCGACCACCCATCCATGTCGGTCCCCTTCCTCGTCTACGTCGTATGTCGTTGGAGGGCGCGGTACAACGTAGACCGCCCGACTCCCAGATCGCGAGCGATAGCTGACGGCCCCTCCCCCGCTTCGACGCGGGCCCGGGCTTTGGCGATCTGCTCGTCAGTCAGGACGCGTTTGCGTCCCTTGTACTTGCCCTTCGCCTTGGCGATGGCAATACCCTCGGCCTGGCGTTCACGGATGATGGCCCTCTCGAACTCGGCGAACGCCCCCAGCAGAGAGAGCATCAGGTCGGCGCGAGGATCTTGGGCGTCGGCGGCGTAGGTGGCCCGTTCGTGGACGAATTCCACGCTCGCGCCCTTGGCGGTAATCTCGCCGACGATCTGCTTGAGATCAACGAGGGATCGAGCTAGCCGGTCCATCGAGGCGACAACCAGCACGTCACCGTCGCGCAGGTACCTGATGCACTCGGCGAGCTTCACCCGGTCCGCGCGAGAGCGAGCCGACTGCTTCTCGACGTAGACCTGGTCGCACTCCCCCACCGCCTCGAGCTGACGCGCCTCA
>NZ_JAALEB010000410.1:0-3812 GCF_014145165.1 Dietzia sp. Cai40
ACCACGCCCATCGCCAACCGGACGCGCATGCCGGTCGAGTAGGTGCGCAGCGGCATGTCCAGGTAATCGCCGAGCTCGGTGAAGTCCGCGATCTCCTCGATCTTGGCCTTCATCTGTTTGCGGGTCTGGCCCAGGAACAGGCCACGGATGATGATGTTCTCGTACCCGGTGATCTCCGGGTCCATACCCACACCCAGGTCGAACACCGGCGCCACACGACCCCTGATCCGGGCGGCGCCGCGGGTGGGCTCGTAGATTCCGGACAGCAACCGCAGCAGCGTGGACTTGCCGGCACCGTTGTGCCCGACCAGCCCGATGCGGTCCCCCTCGCGGAGGGAGAGGGTGATGTCCTTCAGGGCCTCGACGACGACGACGTTGGACGAGTTCCGGCCGATCGCGCCTCCGGCGGAGCCGAGGACCGCCTTCTTGAGGGAGCGCGATTTGGCGTCGAAGATCGGGAAGTCCACGCACGCGTCCACACAGTCGATGGACACGCCGCCGGGGGTGGGTGTGGCGGGGCTCATGGGATATACCTCCTACACCCAGTACGGGACTCGGGAGCGGAACCGGCGCAGTGCGACAAAGGCGAGGATGAGCCCCACGGCCGTGCAGGCCAGGACGATCCACCAGTGGTACGCGGCGACGGGCTGGCCCAGCATGGGGGCGCGGACGATCTCCAGGTAGTGGTAGAGCGGGTTGAGCTCGGCGATGCGGGCGCGGTCGGCGATCTCCCCGCCCTGCTCGTACAGCGTCTGCGTGGTCCACACGATGGGGGTCATGTAGAACAGCAGCTGAACCATGGAGTCCAGCAGGGGCGCGATGTCGCGGAAGCGGGTGGCCAGGATGCCGAACAGCATCGCCACCCAGACGCCGTTGACCATGAGCACCGCCAGGCCCAACACGGCCAGCAGCAGGTCCCATCCCAGCGGCCGCGGATAGATGAGCATCAGCACGACCCAGATCACCAGGTTGTGGCACAGGAACAGGAACTGCCGCCACACCAGCCGGTAGACGTGGACGCTGAGCGCGCTGGGCAACTGCTTGATCAGGCCCTCGTTGGAGATGAAGACCTCCGAGCCCTCCTTGATGCAGCCGGAGATGAAGCCCCAGAGGATCAGACCCACGGTGACGTGCGGGAGGAACTCCGCCAACGGGATCTGGAAGAGGATCGAGTACAGCAGCCCCAACGCCGTGGCCATGACGCCGGTGGCGATGGTGATCCACAGCGGCCCCAGTGTGGAGCGGCGGTAGCGCTGCTTGATGTCCTGCCAGCCCAGCGAGAGCCAGAGCTCACGCTGGCCCAGCCCCTGGCGAAGGTCGGCCACGGCCCGGCGGAAGGTGTGGGAGTCGCTGACGATCTCACTGCGGACGCGCTCGTCGGGGAGCGTCGCCGAAGCGGGGTCGGGAGTGGGCTGGTCCTGCACGAAGGCGAAGCCTACTAGAGGTGTGGCCGGTGGCAGCCCCGCAGACAGGGCGCGTACACATGAGTGATGACGACCAGTACCCAGATCCAGCTCGTCAGCCGCCCCCGCGGCTGGCCGACCCATGACGACTTCCGCACCGTCGTCGTCGACCTCCCCGCGATCGCCGAGGGCGAGGTGCGCGTGGCCAACGAGTACCTCTCCGTCGACCCCTACATGCGGGGCCGGATGAACGAGGGCCGCTCCTACATCCCGCCGTTCGAGCTGAACGAGACGATGACCGGCGGCGCCGTCGGGCGTGTCGTGGAGTCCCGCTCCGACGCCCACCCGGTCGGCGCGGTCGTGATGCACGACCTCGGCTGGCGGGACGTCGCCCAGGGCGACGGCCGGCAGTTCCGGGTGGTGCAGGAGATCGAGGGCGTTCCCGTCTCGGCGTACCTGGGGATCCTCGGGACCACGGGCCTCACGGCCTACGTGGGGCTCCTGCACATCGGGCGGTTCCAGAAGGGCGAGTCCGTCTTCGTCTCCGGCGCGGCCGGTTCCGTCGGGTCGGCCGTCGGGCAGATCGCCCGGCTCATGGGCGCCTCGAAGGTCGTCGGCTCGGCCGGGAGTGCGGAGAAGGTCGACAAGGCCACCTCGAGCTACGGATTCGACTCCGCGATCAATTACAAGGACGGACCGGTCCGCACGCTGCTGCGCGAGCACTTCGGTCGCGAGAACGGGGAGGGCATCGACGTCTACTTCGACAACGTCGGCGGCGACCACCTCGAGGCCGCGCTGGACCTGATGAACGACGACGGTCGCCTGGCCCTGTGCGGCGCGATCAGCTCCTACAACGCCACCGAGCGCTCGCCCGGCCCGGACAACATGTGGCACGCCATCACCCGCGGGCTCACCCTGCAGGGCTTCACCGTGAACAAGTACATGCACCTGTTCAAGGAGTTCGCGGAGAAGGTCGGGCCGTGGGTGGCCTCGGGCGAGGTCGTCTTCGACGAGACCGTGGTCGAGGGCATCGACAACTCCGTCGACGCGTTCCTCGACCTCATGCGCGGGGCGAACGTGGGGAAGATGCTGGTCAAGATCTGATCAGCGGGGTCGGCCCGGGCGCGACCCCACCGTGGGGCAGGGTGGACCCATGACGTCGACTCCTCGAGCCGCGCCCGCCTCCCGCCTGCGACGACGGGCCCGCCGTCGGCTCGACGCCACGAGGGCGGCCGCGGACGCGCGCTGGGGTCGACCCCGGGAGGTCCACCGTCCCGTCTACCTCATCGCCCCGGCCGGCCACCCCAACCACGGCGACGAGCAACTGCTGGCGGGGTGGCTGCGGTACCTCCGTCACCGGCTGCCCGGCACCCCCGTGGTGGTGGACTGCCACACCCCGGGGCAGGCGGCGGTCCTCCATCACGGCGAGCACCCGGACGTCCTGTTCACCGACACGCTGTGGCGCCTGGCAGGGGAACACACGGGCGCGGTGGAGGCCATCGGGTTCTGTCGCTCCGCCGTGGGCGACCTCGGGGTGCGACCCGCGCTCGCGTCGGGCATCGACCTGCTGCGCAGCGCGTCGGTCGTGCACCTGATCGGCGGCGGGTACGTCAACGACCTGTGGCCGCACCACCTCGGCGTGGTCGCCGCGGCGGGAGAGGCGGGCCGGCTGAGTGGGGCGCACGTGGTGGCCACGGGCCAGGGGTTCGTGCCGTGCGAGGACCCCGGGCTGTTGGCGGAGGCGTTGCGGGACCACCACCTGGTCACCGTCCGCGACGCGGCCTCCTCCGCGCTCCTCGAGGGCACGGGGGTGCCCGTCCGCCACGTGGCCGACGACGGGTGGCTGGCGCTGTCCTGCGCGGGGGGTGTGGAGGCCGGTGACCACCCCGTCTTCTCCCCCGATCCGGACACCTGCCGCGATCTGGTGGTGTGTGCCCAGTCCGACCTTGTCGAGCCGGAGGTGCTCGCCGACACCCTCGGGCGGGTCCTCGCCGCGTGGGCGGTGCCGGGGGAGCGGATCACCGTGGTCGAGTCGATCCCCGGTGGGGACCGGGTGGTGTGGGACATGGTGTGTGACCGCGCCGAGTCCGCGTCCGGCGCCGGTGGTGACGACGACGAGGTGGGTCGCGCCCTGGCGGCCCTGCAGCTGCCCCGCGCGCGCTTCGTGCCGTTCCAGGAACTGTGGTCCACGGGACTGCCCGCCCGGCCCGGGCAGGTCTGGCTGACCAGCCGCTTCCACCCCCATCTCTTCGCGGCGGCCCGTGGGGCCTCGGGTGTGGCCCTGCGGACGGGATCGGATTTCTACGACGTCAAGCACGGGTCGCTGCTGGCCGCCGGGTCGCCGTGGTGGTCGGTGAGAGCCGGGGAGTCGCCGGGGGCGGGGGCCGCGGGTGCCCAGGACCCCGGCGC
>NZ_JAALEB010000411.1:0-5305 GCF_014145165.1 Dietzia sp. Cai40
GGGAGCCCGTCACCGGGGAACGGCAGCGAGTCGTTCTTCATGGGCGGGACGTAGTCCAGAGGCACCGACCACTCGAAGTGCCGCAGCAGCGCGCTGAGGACGAGCTTGGACTCCAGGTTGGCGAAGATCATGCCGAGGCACTTGTGTACCCCGCCGCCGAAGGGCTCCCAGGCGTAGCGGTGGGACTTGTCCTCGCGCCTGCCCTCGGTGAACCGCTCGGGGTCGAAGATCTCCGGGTCGGTCCAGTACTCGGGCATGTGGTGCGACAGGAGCGGCATCACCGAGACGAGCCGTCCCTTGGGGATCGCCACCCCGAGCACCTCGGTGTCCTTGACCGCCCGGCGCGCCAGCACCGGCACCGGCGGGTGCAGCCGCAGCGTCTCCTTCATCACCAGGTCCAGGTCGGTGAGGCCCTCCAGCTCGGCGAGGGTCGGCGAGGGGCCCAGTTCCAGACACTGCCTCCGGCAGCGCTCCTGCCACTCCCGATCGCGCCCGAGTTCGTAGACCATGGAGGTCACGGTGCTGGTCGTGGTGTCGTGCGCGGCCATCAGCAGGAAGATCATCTGGTTGATGATGTCGTCGTCGTCGATCCCGCCGGAGGCGTCGGCCACCTGACACAGGGCCGAGAACAGGTCCTCACCGGGGTTGGCACGGCGGGCGGGCAGGTGGCGCCGGAGGAACTCCTCCAGCAGGCGCCGGCCGCGGGTCGCGCGACCCCACTTGGTGAACGGCAGGGGAGCGGTCGAGCGGATGTAACCGTTGGCGGCCTGCACGCAGTCCACGAACGCGGTGTTGACCCGCTCGATCTCCCCGGGTTCGGCGTATTCGGCGCCGCCCATGAACACCTCGGTGGCCAGATCGAGCGTGTGCGACTTGAGGGCGGGGTAGACCTCGAACGCCCGATCAGGGGTCCAGCTCGAGATCCCGCGCTCGACCAGCGGGGCCAGGGTACGGGCGTATCCCTCGAGCCGGGGGCGGGTGAACGCCTCCTGCATGAGGTGCCGGTAGTGGTGGTGCTCGGCGAAGTCCAGCAGCATCAGCCCGCGGTCGAAGAACGGGCCGACGAGGTATCCCCAGCCGGGGCCGTTGGCGAACGCCTTGTCGGCGTTCTGCAGGGCGATCTGGCACGCGTCGGGGCCGATCAGCGCGGTCCAGGTGGCGCCGAGGAAGCTCAGTTCGGAGACCGGGCCGTGATCGCGGTACCGGCGGGCCATCGTGGCCAGCGGATTCTCGACGTACTCGAGGGTCCCGCCCAGGATCGGCAGGTGGGAGCGGAGGGGGGCCGGGCCCGGCCGGTAGACCGGATCGCGCGGATCGCCATCGATTGACATACTGCACCTCTTTGTCGGGGTCCCTCCAGTCTGTGACCTCCCTCACGCGACTGTCAGCCGAATAGCGAAACTGGCGGTGTCGTTTCTCCCCGCGGTGGCGATAGCGCGGTGGTGACAGCGGGGTGGTGGCAGCGCGGTGGTGACAGCGCCGTGGTGACAGCGGGGTGGTGGCAGATGCCGTGATCAGGCTCGGGCGACGAGCGCGGCCACGTCCACGCCGTCGGGAAGTGCACCGTACTCGGCCGAGCGCTCGTCGCCGAGCCTGGCCAGGCAGAACGCCTCGGCGACCGCCGCCGGGGCGTGCGCGAGCAGGACCGCGCCCTGCTGGGCGAGTGCCATGGCCTCGACGAGTCGTCGTGCGATCGCGGGCGCCGCGGCCGGATCGGACACCGCGCGCCCGATCAGCCCGCGGACGCGCTCGACGTGCCGGTCGAACAGCACGTGGTGCCCGGTCTGGGCGGTGAGCTCGGCATCGAAGGCGGCCACCGACTCCGGCTCACGGGCCATCGCGCGCAGGACGTCGAGCGCGATGACGTTGCCCGAGCCCTCCCACACCGCCAGCACCGGCTGCTCGCGGTAGCGGCGGGCCAGCGGGAACGCCTCGGTGTAGCCGTTGCCGCCCAGGCATTCCAGCGACTCGTAGGCGTGGTTGGGTCCGCGCTTGCACGTCCAGTACTTGGCGACCGCGGTGGCCAGCCTCCGGTACGCGGCGGACTCGTCGTCGTCATAGGCCGCTGCCAGGCGGGTCGCCGTCCAGGTGGCGGCCTCCGCCTCGAGTTGGAGGTCCGCCAGAACGGCGGCCATGGCCGGCTGGTCCACCAGGGTCGCCCCGAACGCCGCCCGGTGTCGGGCGTGCCACGCGGCCTCGGCCACGCCCTGGCGCATTCCGGCCGTGGCGCCCAGGACGCAGTCCAGGCGGGTGCGCCCGACCATCTCGATGATGGTGCGCACCCCACGGCCGGGATCGCCGACCATCCAGCCCAGGGTGCCGTCGAACTCCACCTCGGACGAGGCGTTGGACTTGTTGCCCAGCTTGTCCTTGAGGCGTTGGACCAGGAAGGGGTTGCGCTCGCCGCCCGGGAGGACGCGGGGGACGAGGAAGCAGCTCAGTCCCTCCGGTGCCTGCGCCAGCACCAGGAAGGCGTCCGACTGTGGGGCCGAGCAGAACCACTTGTGGCCGCGCAGCACGTGCAGGCCGTCCCCGACCGGGGTGGCCGTGGTGGTGTTGGCCCGGACGTCCGACCCGCCCTGCTTCTCGGTCATGGCCATCCCGAACAACACCCCCGACTTGGTGGCGGGGTCGCGCAGCTCGGGGTCGTAGACCCTGGACATCAGCGCCGGCTCCCATTCCGCGGCCAGCTCCGGGCTCAACCGCAGGGACGGCACCACGGCGTGCGTCATGGACAGCGGGCACCCGTGCCCGGCCTCGATCTGCGACACCAGCATGAAGCCGGTGGCCCGCTCCACGGTGGCGCCGGGCCCCGGGTCCGCCCAGGCGGAGGTGTGCACCCCGCGGGACACCGAGTACTCCATGATCCGGTGATAGGAGGGGTGGAACTCGATCTCGTCCACCCGGTTGCCCCACCGGTCGTGGGCGCGGTGCACCGGCGGCAGGGTGTTGGCCAGCTCCGCGTCGTGCTGGTACTGCCCGGTGCCCACGTGTCGGCCGATCTCGTGGAATCGGTCGGTGACCGCGCCGGGCGCGAAGACTCCCACGGCCTCCCGGAGTGCGGGATTGAGCGCGTACTCGTCCACGTCCACGCGCGGCGGCGCCTGGTTGAGGACCTCGTGGGTGGTGTGGTTCCGAGTGGTCGACATGTGCTGGGTCCTCCTCCGGCCCGCGGTACTCAGGACTTGAAGTACATGAGTTGGTGGCTGGTGGCGAGCAGGGTGCCGTCGCGGCCCCACAGTCTCGCCGATTCATCGTGGTAGTTGCCGTGGAACCGGTGGGCGTGGACGCTGCCCAGGATGAAGTCCGTGCCCTGGGCCGCGATCTCGTCCGTGGTGGCCAGGTAGTGGATCGTCAGCGTGACCGTTCCCGCGGGGATCGGCCGGCCGAGCCGGAGGAATGACCTGGGGAAGAACGAATCGCACATCGAGGTGAGCGCGACGTGGTCGAGTGGGCGGGGCGGGGTGTCGCGGATCCACATCGTCGTCGTCGAATCCGGGCTCGTCTGTCCGTCCTCGACCGACTGCCACGCCCCCGTCACGAACCGCATGTCGTAGTTGTCCACCCACTTGACCCCACGGTCCGCCGCGGCCGGGGTCAGGTCCTCGGGTGCGGGGACCCCGGGCGGGCCGACCTCGGTCTCCGACCACGTCTCCCGGCGCAGCGCGGTGATCGCCGTGGCGGTGGTGACCACCTGATCGCCCTGGCGCATCTCGAGCCACCAGTGCTGGTTGGAGCGGTTGGTGCGGGTCGGAAGCACCTCGATCTCGAACTCGCCCTCGGCCACCGGGCCCGCGTAGTTCAACGTCAGAGCCAGCGGGTCACCGTGTCGCTCCGGGTGCTGCAGGATCGCCTGCAGCATCGTCGCCGCGGTCGTCCCGCCGAACGGCCCGACCATGTTGGCCCACGCGTCGACCGTGCGGCCCCGGACCAGGTTCTCGCCGCCGCGTTCGAGAGCGACGGCCTGATCCAGAGTGTGTCCAGGGGCGTATCGACCGGTCACGGCACTCTCCTCATCGGGCGGCGTGAGGGGTGCGCCGCCGGGTGGTCCCACCGTACCGAGGGGTCGGGGGGCGCCCGGTCACCACTCACGGTGGTTCTCCGGTGTGACCCGTGTCACCATGGGGTGTACTCGATCGGAGAGGCGATCTCGATGCCCGGAACCGTCAGCACACCGAACGTCAGCACACCGAACGTCAGAACACCGAACGTCAGGGCCCTGACCGCCACGGCCCTGACCGCCGGCCTGCTCGCGTCCTGGGCGCCCGCTGCATCCGCGGTCAACACCGACTCCCTCATGCCTCCGCCCGCCGGGTGTTCGGTGGACGTGCAGCGGATCGCCGCGCAGACCCCCGGGCCGTTCCCCGGGGTCGGGTGGACGGTCGGGCAGAGCGGGAACCTGTGCGGTGAACTCGGCTACCTGTTCCTGGAGACCGCGGGCGGGACGGTCTCGTCGCCCACCCGTGTCGTGCTGTTCCACCGGGGCGAGCAGGTCGCGACGCAGCCCGGCACCACGCCGCGTGTCCTGCTCGGGCAGCACAGCGACTTCCACGTGGAGCTGCGCGTGCAACAGGAGCCGGTGGCGGGCCAACCGAATGCGGAGGCCGTCTACGCCTCCACCATCTACGTGTGGAACCCGTTCGCCGGCGCGGGGGACGCGACCCCGATCGGTCCGCTACCGCCCGGGATGACCCTCTAGCCAGGGCGACGGGGTGGCGACGTGACCGGGACCGACGGAGTGCGGGGAGGCGGTCGGTCGCCGGTCTACGCGGCCCTCGCGGTGGTCGTGGTGGTCGGGGTCCTCGTTGCGACCGTCACCACCGTCGCGCTGATGCGATCGCGCGACGAGACGTCTCCCGAGGTGACCGCCCCGGCCGGCCCCAGCACCACCGCGACCTCGACCCGGGCCTCTCGCGCCACCACCACCGCTCCCGCCACGCCCACCGCGGTCGTCCCCGCACCCGCGGCGGTGTGTGACGCCGGGGTGATCAACACCGACCTGGGGTACCCGGACAGCGGAGCGCGGATCATCGACTGCGACGCCGGCTGGGCGGTCATGGCCGGCGACATCTCGGGAGACCCGTTCTGGGTGGTGTTCCGGAACGGCCGGTGGCGGCAGGCCGATGGGGTCTCGATCTACACCATGACCTGCCCGGACGAGGCCATCGCGATGGGCGCCCCGGCGTGGATGGCCCGCAGGCACCTCGTCACCTGCCGCACGTCGATGACCTCCGCCGTCGTCCCCACGCCGCGCGCGATGACGACCCGGGGCGCGGCCCCGCCGACGACGATCCGGACCACGGCG
>NZ_JAALEB010000412.1:0-1103 GCF_014145165.1 Dietzia sp. Cai40
CGACTGACGTCGATTGACTTCGCGTGTCCTGCACCTCCCACGGGAGGTGCATCCGGACCCGGGGCCTCACAGCCCCGGCTTCACCGGACACCGGACCCGTAGGTGCCCCTGCTCGTCGGGGGTTCGGTCCGCTGCGGTCACCAGGGCCCGAGACCACCCGGTTTCTCGGGCGTAACCCGATACACACCAGAAAGCGAGGACGAGGGCCTCGCGGTCCGGCTGCTTCCAAGCCGGACGAGCCCCTCAACACTTCCATGGCAGTCATCTCCATGAAGCAGCTGCTCGACGCGGGCGCACACTTCGGTCACCAGACCCGTCGTTGGAACCCGAAGATGCGGCGGTTCATCTTCACCGACCGCAACGGCATCTACATCATCGACCTTCAGCAGACGCTCACGTACATCGACCAGGCGTACGAGTTCGTCAAGGAGACCGTCGCCCACGGAGGCACGGTCCTGTTCGTCGGCACCAAGAAGCAGGCCCAGGAGGCCATCGCCGAAGAGGCCGCGAAGGTCGGGATGCCCTACGTCAACCAGCGGTGGCTGGGCGGCATGCTCACCAACTTCCAGACCGTGCACCAGCGCCTCATCCGCCTCAAGGAGCTCGAGGCGATGGAGCAGTCGGGTGGATTCGAGGGACGCACCAAGAAGGAGATTCTCATGCTCACGCGTGAGATGACCAAGCTGGCGCGCACCCTCGGCGGCATGCGGGACATGACCAAGGTCCCGTCCGTCGTGTGGATCGTCGACACCAACAAGGAGCACATCGCCGTCGGCGAGGCACGCAAGCTCAACATCCCGGTCGTCGCCCTGCTCGACACGAACTGTGATCCCGACCTCGTGGACTACCCGATCCCGGCCAACGACGACGCGATCCGCTCGGTCAGCGTCCTGACCCGGGTCATCGCCTCGGCCGTCGCCGAGGGCCTCAAGGCCCGTTCACAGGCGGGCAAGGCCACCGGCGAAGAGGCCGAGCCCCTCGCCGAGTGGGAGGCCGAGCAGCTCGACCAGGTGACCGGTGAGACCGCGGCACCCGAGGGCGAGACGGCAGCCGAGGCCCCCGCGGCCGAGGCCACCGCGACCGAGGCCCCCGCGGCCGAGGCC
>NZ_JAALEB010000413.1:0-3839 GCF_014145165.1 Dietzia sp. Cai40
GGGCCTACGCGGCCGCGGACCTACGCGCCCGCGGCGGGTCGGTCCCCGGCCCGTGTCCCCGGCGGACGCGGGATGGACCCCACGAACTGCATGGAGCGGTACGGCCAGCCGGCGGGGCCCGCGGCCGAGTCGTGGGTGTTCCACTGGCTCACGACCACGTGCCACTCCTCGGGGGTGGACCCCGGGACCGGGCAGCCGCAGTAGAGCTGGGCGACGCGTGCCGGACCCGCGGCGGGATCTGAGCCGTCGGACTCGTCGCCCCAGGCACAGCCGTGCAGGAGCGTGGTGTGGGTCGTCACCGACCTGTCCAGTAGGTCGGCGCCGATGTGCGGGAAGGTGAGGCAGTCGATCCGGTAGTGCTCGGCGTCGAAGTAGGTGAGGGTCCAGAAGTCCTCGCACCGCCGCAGGTACATCTCGCCGATGCGGCCCGGAAGCACGATGGTCGTGGGGTTGCCCCAGTCCCAGGCGCCCTCGCGGTAGCCCCACGTCTGCCACCCGTTGACGCCGGGATCCGCCAGGTGCTCCTGGCGGACCCGCATGAGGATGACCCCCTTGTCCCGCTGGAACCCGGTCGACATGACGTAGACGAATCCGTCCCCACCTGTCTCCCACGTCCACAGCTGGCGGTGTCCGCCCTCGAGCCGGGGGGAGAACGTGACACCGGTCGGCTCCCAGGTGCTCCCGTCGTCGACCGAGCGGTGGATCTCGGTCCGGGTGACCGTCCCCAGTCCCTCGTTGACCATGACGTGGAGATACATCGTGTCGCCGAGGGTCAGGACGTCGCCGGGGAGGACGGTGGAACAACCCCGGCCGTGGACGTAGTCGATGAGTTGCCCCGCGTAGTCCGGCGGGCCGGGACCGGCCGCGCCCGTCCACACCAGGCCCCCGCCCGGGGCGGCGTCGTCGGCGAACAGGCCGACGGGGGACCGCCAGTCGGGGTTGCCCGGCCCCGGTCGCTCGTCGGTGGTGGGGGAGCACTCGGCGATCCCCGGGTGGGGGCGCCCCACGTGGGGGGCTCCCATCCCCGCTCCCGCGAAGGTGTCGCCGAACACGGCGAGCAGGCGCCCGGAGGGCGTCCTGGCGGTGATCCCCAGATCGGTCCCCTCCATACCGAACGCGGTGGTGATCCCGGGTCCCGTGAGGTCGCGGAGCTTCCGGGTGCTGGTCGGCGGGGCCGGGGTCGGCGGGCGCGAGTCCGTCATCGCTCCGACGCTACCGTCACGGACGACGGGCGGAGAGCCGATCGTGGACGCATCACAATTCGGTTAATGCACGGGCGGACCGGGATCCGGGACGCGTATGGTCGTCCGCGTGACACACCCCTTCGCCCGGGCGGGGCGCGAGATCGTCCCCGGCCACTGGTTCGGCCCCGCGGCCGTCGTGGCCGTGGGGTGCGCGCTCGCCTGGACCATCGTGGGGTTCGGTCACGGCGCGGCACCGGCGCTGCTGGTGTTGGCGGTGACCGCGGTGGTGGCTCTGTGGAACTCGCCGCTCAGGGTCACCGGTCACGAGCCCCTGCAGTCGGTGCGCAGCTCCTGCGTGGAGCACGCCGTGGTGGTGTTGTGGCGTCCCGGGTGCCCGTACTCCTCCGCGCTTCGGCGGCGCGCCGCCCGGGAGGGGCTCGAGGTGCACTGGGTCAACATCTGGCGGGACGAGGACGCCTACGAGCTCTGCCGCCGCATCAACATGGGCTCGGAGGAGACGCCCACGGCGATGCTGCTCGACCCGTCGCTCTCCGGACCCGTCGTGATCCCCGCCTCCGTACCGGGCATCCGTGAGGCCACCGCCGCCAGGCTCCCCCGGGGTCGGGCGAGACGCGCGATCTAGGCGGGGCACCCCCGGTGCTCACCTGACCACCTCGTCGTCGTCCCACCTCGTCGTCGTCGTCGATCCCGTCCCGCTCCTCGCCCGGCCTCACCTGGAGCGCAAGGACCCCCGCACGTCCCCGCACTCCGCCCCGAGCGCCATGTCGGCGATCCGACCCGAGTCACGCAGTTCGACCAACCGCGGCGCGACCCGATCGCGCAGGGCCCACGGGTCGATCGTGTTGACGTAGATCCCGGTCGCCCCCTCGAACCCGGCGGGGTTCGAGATCCGCCACTTGAGCACGATCCGCCACGGCATCGCCGCGCCGACCCCCGGTGGCCGGGTGTGCCACTCCTCGTTGGTGGGCACGAGGGGGCCCGTGGCGGCGTGGCAGGCGTGCAGGAGGTCGGAGACCCCGCGGAGCTCGTCCGGGGAGTGCTCCCAGGGCTCGCTCGCGGCGGAACGCGAATAGATGACGAGGGCGGGATAGCGGTGCCCCACCCCGACCACCGCCACCGCGTGCTCGTTGGCCGCCAGCACCAGCCCCTCCGAGGCCGCGTGGTCGACCCCGAGCGTGGAGTGGAGGTCCGGCTCCGAGGCGAGGGCGGCCACCTCGCGACCGGTCTTCGCCGGGACCTCGTCGATCGCCACGAGTTGCTTGTGCAGGTGTGCGAACGACGCGCCCGCGGGACGCAGCCAGTTCTGGAACACCGACACGTACCGGGCATGGGGGTTGTCGGTGTACAGGTTCCGCATGGCGCGGACGGTGAAGGCGATGAACTGCTGGTGCTCGTCCGGGTCGAGGCAACCGGAGGAGGCGTGGCGGTCGGAAGTCGTGGCGCCGTCGGTGAGGTGGCGGCGGGCCACCACGACGTCGTGGCAGCCACCGAAGAAGCTCTCGGAGTGGGCGGCCAGCTCCGCGGTCGTCATGGCCTCGGCGTCCGCCGGATCCCCCTGCGCGGCGGCGATCCTGGTGCGGACCAGAGCGCGGACGTGGTCGGCGCCCTCGTCGGTCCCGAGATAGGCGGTCTGGTGCGCGGCGGCCCGGGCCGGGATCCGGTATCCGTGGACCGCTCTCCAGTAGTCCAGCGACACGATCTCGAAGAGGTTGCCGAAGAGCCGGAACTCAGGGGTCGTGAGGTCGAGCTCGTGCGCGGCCACCCGGTCGAGCGTCGTCCACGTGTCGCCGTCGCGCACCAGCCGTGACTTCTCCGGAGTGGTCTCGCGCAGCCGGGTCACGCAGAACGCGCAGTACGCCTCGGCCGCGTGGGGGTCCACCGGGAGGACCTCGCCTGGCGGATGGTCGACGGGGCGGTGGCCGCGGCCGGGAACCGTCCAGACCTCTGTGCCGGTGAAGGGGTTGATCTGCTTGACGGTCCCGTCCGCCATCCGGCGGAGCGGCCGGCTCCGGAGCGGCCTGTTCAGGGCCGACGGGGAGTCTGGAGCGGTGGTCACCCGGCGAGCCTAGGTGGTCGGGGGGAACACCCGACGACGAGAGGAGATTTCCGCCGCACCGGTGGAACTGTGACGGAAGTAACACTATCCTGAGATTTCACGATGTGCGTATCAGGCAGGGGGATCGGTGCTAGCGATCCCGTGTGGAGACACCGACCAGATTGAGGACCGAAGATGAAATCGAAACGAGCACTACACATCCGTGCGGCGGCCGTTGCCGGCGCGGCTCTACTCACCGCGGCCGGTGCCCCGGCGGTCGCCAACGCCCAGGACGGGTCGCTCGAGGCCGGACTCGGGCTGAACCTCGAGCTACTGCTCGGATCGGCGGGATCCGGGGAGGGCGGGTCCCTCGAGCCTGGTTCCCTCGATCCCGGCTCCCTGGGTCAGGGCTCGGTGGAGGGTTCCCTCGAGCCCGGGTCGCTTGAGCCCGGCTCACTCGATCCCGGTTCGCTCAATCCCGGGTCGCTCGCGCCGTTGTCGGCGGGCTCAGAGGCCGGCTCCGACGACGGTTCGCTTGAGGGGTCGCTCGAACCCGGTTCGCTGGACGGCTCTCTGGAGGGGTCGCTCGAGCCCGGGTC
>NZ_JAALEB010000414.1:0-13100 GCF_014145165.1 Dietzia sp. Cai40
GTCGGAGTCCGGGTCGGATGAGGGCTCCCTCGAGGGGTCGCTGGCCCTTCCCGTCGCGTCGGTCGCCGGGTCGCTCGCTCCGCTGTCGGCGGGATCCGAGGCCGGGTCGTTGGACGGCTCCCTCGAGGGCTCGCTGGAGCCCGGGTCGCTCGCCCCGCTCTCGGCGGGGTCCGAGGCCGGGTCGTTGGACGGCTCCCTCGAGGGCTCCCTCGAGCCCGGGTCGCTCGACGACGGTTCGTTGGAGGGCTCGCTCCCGATGGGGTCCCTGGAGCCGGGTTCGGTGGAGGGGTCTCTCGCCCCGATCGGGTCCCTGACCGCGTCACTCGCCCCGTTGGGTTCGACGGCCGCGTCGGTGGCCGGTTCGGTTCCGATCCTGCTCCCGGTGGTCCTCATCGGCGGCTCGATCGCCGCCGCACCGATGATCGGGCAGTCCGTCATGGATCTCGGACTGGCCCTGCCGCCCCTGCCCGGGATGCCCGTCGCGCCCCCCGCGCCGGTCGCGGTTCCCGAGGCGCCGCCGGCTCCGGGGCCGGTCACCCCCAACGGTCGCGGTGGTGAACCGGGCGCCCAGGGTGGGGTCGCGGTCACCGCCAACGCGGCCATCGTCACCACGGGTTCGCTCGGCGACTACGAGGTGGCGCTGCCGGACGGCGTCACCCTGCCCCCGTTGCCGTTCATCCGGTGATCTGACACCCCAACTGCCCCGCTCCGAGTGGTCCACTCGGAGCGGGGCAGTTGCCATTTCGGGAGCGAGAGAGCCCGTGACCTGAGAGAAATCTCACAGGGTGGAATCCGTGTCCCACGTCAGTCCGCGTCGATTGACGAAACCCAATTGTGCGGCTACCCCCTTTTCCCCATATTATTTGCGGGCCAGAGCACCACGGTGATCTGAGTGCGGGTGCTCCAGCCACCACGGAGTCCGCCCGTCGACAAACGAAGGCGAGCAGATGATGACGACTCCCGGCCCCAGAGGCCTGTACCGCCCTGAATATGAACACGATTCCTGTGGTGTCGCGTTCGTCGTGGACATGTACGGACGTCAGTCCCGGGACATCGTCGAGAAGGCGATCGCCGCGCTCGTCAACCTCGAGCACCGGGGCGCTGTCGGCGCCGAGGCGAACACCGGTGACGGCACGGGTCTGATGATCCAGGTACCGGACCGGTTCTTCCGCGAGGTGATGCGCGAGGAGCAGGACCTGGAACTGCCCGAGGCCGGTGCGTACGCGACCGGCCTCTGCTTTCTCCCCCAGTCACGGATGCTGGCGATGGACGCCAAGCGCCTGGTGGAGAGGATCGCCGCCGAGCAGGGCGTCACTGTCATCGGATGGCGTGAGGTCCCGGTCGACGACTCGACGGTCGGCGCGATCTCCCGCGACGCCCAGCCGACCATCCACCAGATCTTCGTCAAGGCCGCGGGTGCCGACGGCGCCCTGCTCACCGAGCTCGCACTCGAGCGCAAGTGCTTCGTGGTCCGCAAGCGGTGCGAGCACGAGCTCGGATCCAAGGGGCCCGGCAAGGGCGACCTGGGCTCGGAGACCGTGTACTTCCCGTCACTGAGCCCCCGGACCTTCGTCTACAAGGGCATGCTCACGGAGAAGCAGCTCCTCGAGTTCTACCTCGACCTGCAGGACGAGCGCGTGGAGTCCGCCCTGGGCATCGTCCACTCCCGCTTCTCCACCAACACCTTCCCGGCCTGGCCGCTCGCGCATCCGTTCCGCTACGTCGCGCACAACGGGGAGATCAACACCGCCCGCGGCAACGAGAACTGGATGCGGGCCCGTGAGTCGCTCATGTCGAGCGAGCACATCGAGGACCTGTCGGCGGCCCTGCCCATCTGCACCCCCGGTGGATCGGACACCGCGCGGTTCGACGAGGCGCTCGAGCTGCTGACCCTCGCCGGCCGCACTCTTCCGCACGCCGTGCTCATGATGGTGCCCGAGGCCTGGGAGCGTCACGAGACCATGGACCCCGCCAAGCGGGCGTTCTACGAGTACCACGCCTCGCTCATGGAGGCCTGGGACGGTCCGGCGTCGATCACCTTCACCGACGGCACCGTGATCGGAGCGGTTCTCGACCGCAACGGCCTGCGCCCCTCGCGGATCTGGGTCACCGACGACGGTCTCGTCGTCATGGCCTCCGAGGTCGGCGTCCTGGACATCCCGCAGGACAAGGTGGTCACCAAGACCCGCCTGCGGCCCGGCCGCATGTTCCTGGTCGACACCGCCGCGGGGCGGATCATCGACGACCAGGAGATCAAGGAGCAGCTCGCCGCCGAGCACCCCTACCAGCAGTGGCTCGACGAGGGCATGGTCCGACTCGGCGACCTCCCCCAGGTCAGCCAGGAGATCATGAGCCACGAGCGCGTGGTGCTGCGGCAGCGGGTCTTCGGCTACACCGAGGAGGAGCTCCGCATCCTCGTCTCCCCGATGGCCGGTGTCGGCGCAGAGGCGACCGGGTCGATGGGTACCGACACCCCGCTTCCCGTGCTGTCCCAGCGGGCCCGGATGCTGTTCGACTACTTCGCCCAGCGGTTCGCGCAGGTCACCAACCCGCCGCTCGACGCCATCCGCGAAGAGCTCGTCACGAGCTACGGGGTGACGCTCGGTCCCGAGGGCGACCTCATCAACCCCGGCCCGGACTCCTGTCGGCAGATCAAGCTCGACAACCCGATCCTGGGCAACTCCGAGCTCGCCACGCTGCGGGCGGCGGGGGACTCCCGCCCGGCGCTTCGCGCGGTGACCGTCCGCGGTCTGTACAACGTCGCCCACGGCGGGCGGGGCCTGCGCATCGCGCTGGACCGCATCCGGCGCGAGGTCTCGGACGCGATCGAGGACGGTGCCGCCGTCATCGTGCTCTCGGACCGTGAGTCCGACGAGCGCAACGCGCCCATCCCGTCGCTGCTGTTGACCTCCGCCGTGCATCACCACCTCGTCCGCGAGAAGACCCGCACCCGGGTCAGCCTCGTGGTGGAGTCGGGCGACGCCCGCGAGGTGCACCACATGGCGGTGCTGTTCGGCTACGGAGCCAACGCCATCAACCCCTACATGGCCTTCGAGTCGATCGACGAGCTCGTCAAGACGGGCGACCTCGCCGGGATCGACACGGTCGAGGCCTGCGCCAACTACCGCAAGGCGGCCGCCAAGGGCGTGCTCAAGGTGATGTCCAAGATGGGCATCTCCACGCTCGCCTCCTACACCGGCGCCCAGCTGTTCGACATCACCGGGTTGTCGCAGGAACTGTGCGACGAGTACTTCACCGGCTCGGTCAGCCCGATCGACGGGATCGGCCTCGACGAGATCGCCGAGGACGTGGCCCGTCGGCACCGCTTCGCCTTCCTGCCGCGTCCCGAGGAGGCCGCCCACCGCGAGCTCGAGATCGGTGGCGAGTACCAGTGGCGGCGCGAGGGCGAGTACCACCTGTTCAACCCGGACACGGTGTTCAAGCTCCAGCACTCCACGCGGTCCGGCCGATACGAGATCTTCAAGGAGTACTCGCGGCTCGTCGACGACCAGTCGGAGCGTCTCGCCACGCTGCGCGGTCTTTTCGAGCTCAAGAGCACCCGCCCGCCGGTGTCGATCGACGAGGTCGAGCCGGTGTCGGAGATCGTCAAGCGGTTCTCCACCGGGGCGATGAGCTACGGCTCCATCTCCGCGGAGGCGCACGAGACCCTCGCGATCGCGATGAACCGCCTGCACGCCCGGTCCAACTCGGGTGAGGGCGGCGAGTCCATCGCCAGGTTCAGCCCCGACCCCAACGGGGACTGGCGCCGGTCGGCCATCAAGCAGGTCGCCTCCGGCCGGTTCGGTGTGACCAGCAACTACCTGGCCAACTGCACCGACATCCAGATCAAGATGGCCCAGGGCGCCAAGCCGGGCGAGGGCGGCCAGCTGCCGCCGGGCAAGGTGTACCCCTGGGTGGCCGAGGTCCGTGGTTCCACGCCGGGCGTCGGGTTGATCTCGCCCCCGCCGCACCACGACATCTACTCGATCGAGGACCTGGCGCAGCTCATCTATGACTTGAAGAACGCCAACCCCGAGGCTCGGATCCACGTCAAGCTCGTCGCCGAGCAGGGCGTGGGAACCGTCGCGACGGGCGTGTCCAAGACACACGCCGACGTGGTGCTGATCTCGGGCCACGACGGTGGCACGGGTGCCTCGCCGCTGACCTCGCTCAAGCACGCCGGTGGACCGTGGGAGCTGGGCCTGGCCGAGACCCAGCAGACGCTGCTGGTCAACGGGCTCCGCGACCGCATCGTCGTCCAGGTCGACGGGCAGCTCAAGACGGGGCGCGACGTGATCGTGGCGGCGCTGCTCGGTGGCGAGGAGTTCGGGTTCGCCACCGCGCCGCTCGTCGTGGCCGGCTGTGTCATGATGCGCGTCTGCCACCTCGACACCTGCCCGGTGGGTGTGGCCACCCAGAACCCGGTGCTGCGCGAGCGGTTCAACGGCAAGGCCGAGTACGTGGTGAACTTCATGGAGTTCGTCGCGCAGGAGGTCCGCGAGTACCTCGCCGAGCTGGGCTTCCGGTCCCTCGACGAGGCGATCGGACACTCCGAGTGCCTCGACAAGTCCCGTGCGTTCGCCCACAACAAGCGGGCGGCCAAGCTGGACCTCGAGCCGGTCTTCGCCCAGGCGGACTCGCCCTTCATGCACCAGGACCTGCGCTGCACCAAGCAGCAGGACCACAAGCTGGAGGGAGTGCTCGACCGCACGCTCATCGAGGACTTCCGTTCGGTGCTCGTCGACCCGTCGTCCGGCCCGGCCACCGGTCGGTACCCGATCTGCAACGTCAACCGCTCGGTCGGCACCATGCTCAGCCACGAGATCTCCAAGGCGTACGGGGCCGCAGGCCTGCCGGACGGGTCCATCGACCTCACCTTCACCGGTTCGGCGGGCAACTCGTTCGGGGCGTTCCTCGCCGCCGGCGTGACCCAGCGTGTCTTCGGTGACGCCAACGACTACGTGGGCAAGGGACTGTCGGGTGGTCGGATCGTGGTCCGGCCCGCCCTGGACGCGGCCCCGGACTTCGTGGCGGAGGACAACATCATCGCCGGGAACGTGATCTGTTACGGCGCGACCAGCGGTGAGATCTACCTGCGGGGAATGGTGGGCGAGCGCTTCTGCGTCCGCAACTCCGGCGTCACCGCTGTGGTCGAGGGCGTGGGTGACCACGCGTGCGAGTACATGACGGGTGGTCAGGTCGTGGTGCTCGGGTCGACCGGGCGCAACGTGGCCGCCGGCATGTCGGGCGGTGTCGCGTACTTCTACGACCCGGACGGGCAGCTGCCCGTGAACCTCAACGACGAGCTCGTCGAGATCGAGGAACTGCTGACGGAGGACGTCGAGTTCCTGCACCGGATCGTCGAGCGGCACGCCGCCGAGACCGATTCGACCCGGGCGCGGGAGATCCTGTCCGGTTGGGCGCAGAACGTGAATCACTTCGTCAAGATCATGCCGCGCGACTACAAGCGCGTGCTGCTCGCCATCGAGCAGGCGGAGAAGGACGGACGCAACGTGGACGAGGCGATCATGGAGGCCGCAAATGGCTGACCCGAAGGGCTTTCTCAAGCACACCGAACGGGAGCTCCCCGAGCGTCGTCCGGTGGATCTGCGGATCATGGACTGGAAGGAGGTCTACGAGTCGACCACCCTCCCGGAGGACGACCTGAAGACCCAGGCCAGTCGCTGCATGGGCTGCGGCATCCCGTTCTGTCACCAGGGTTGCCCGCTCGGCAACATCATCCCGGAGTGGAACGACCTCGTGCACCGCGGGCGGTGGGACGCGGCGGTGGATCGTCTGCACGCCACCAACAACTTCCCCGAGTTCACGGGGCGGCTCTGCCCGGCCCCGTGTGAGGGCTCCTGCGTCCTGGGCATCAACCAGCCGGCGGTGACGATCAAGCAGATCGAGGTGGAGATCGCCGAGAAGGCATGGGAGGACGGTCCCATGGATCCGGTGATCCCCTCGTTCCGCACCGGCCAGTCGGTGGCGGTCGTGGGTTCCGGCCCGGCGGGGTTGGCGGCCGCGCAGCAGCTCACCCGCGCCGGGCACTCGGTGACGGTCTTCGAGCGCGATGACCGTATCGGTGGTCTGATGCGCTACGGGATCCCCGAGTTCAAGATGGAGAAGGAGATCATCGACCGGCGCCTCGCCCAGATGGAGGCGGAGGGCACGGTGTTCCGCGCCGGCGTCAACGTGGGCAAGGACATCACCGCCTCACAGCTGCGCGGCGAGTTCGACGCGGTCGTCCTCTGCGGCGGCGCCACCATGCGACGGGACCTCCCGGTCCCGGGTCGCGAACTCGACGGGATCCACCAGGCGATGGACTACCTGCCGCTGGCCAACAAGGCCGCGGTCGGTGACCCGGTGGTGGACTCCGACGGCCTGCCGGAGATCCACGCGCGGGATAAGCACGTGATCATCATCGGCGGCGGCGACACCGGCGCCGACTGCCTGGGAACGGCCACCCGCCAGGGTGCGAAGTCGGTCAAGAGCTTCGAGATCATGCCCAGGCCGCCCGCCACCCGTGCCGCCTCGACCCCGTGGCCCGTGTACCCGCTGATGTTCCGCACGGCGTCTGCGCACGAGGAGAACGGCGAGCGGGTCTACAGCGTCTCCACCGCCGAGTTCCTCGGCGAGGGCGGCCATGTGACAGCGCTCAAGGGTTCCGAGGTCAAGATGGTCGACGGGCGCTTCGAGCCGGTGCCCGGCACCGACTTCGAGTACCCGGCGGACCTGGTCCTGCTGGCCATGGGGTTCACGGGCGCGCAGAAGACCGGATTGTGCTCCGACCTGGGCGTGGACTTCAGCGACCGGGGCAACGTCGACAGGGACGACACGTACGCCACCAACGTCGACGGTGTGTTCGTCGCCGGGGACATGGGACGTGGCCAGTCCCTGATCGTGTGGGCGATCGCCGAGGGGCGCGCCGCCGCGGCCTCGGTCGACCGCTTCCTCATGGGGGAGACGGCCCTCCCGTCGCCCGTTCGACCCACGGACGTCGCACAGCGCTGACCGGGGGACGCGCGCCCGGGGGAGCACGGCGGGGTATCGTTTCGCCTTAATAGAACCTAAGATGTGAGGCAATTCGATCCAGGCCACCCCGGCCGCCGTCACGGAAGGCATACATGGTCCGCCGTCGCCCTGCCGCCGTGTCCGGTGCCGTGTTCGTCGGCCTGGTCGTGGCGCTCGTGGTCGCGCTGTGGCTGTCGGTCGCGATGATCGGTGGGCCCGCGGCCTCCGCACAGGGGACCGGCTCCGGGGCGAGGGTCGAGGTGACCGATCTCCCGGTGCTCAGCGAACTCCCCCCGCTCCCGGTGGAGGGGGACTCGCCGGACGCCGGGGACGGCCCGGACTCGTCCTCCCTGGGCATCTCCGGGGTGCAGACCGTCGCGCTGGGCCTGGCCGCCGCGGTCCTCATCGCCGGCGGGATGGGTCTGGCACTGGTCACGAGGCGTGGTCGTGCGGTGCCACCGGAGGAGCAGGCCCCACCCTCTGGTCCCGCCCCCTGACGACGGGGCCGATAGGCTCGGCGGTATGAGCCGCCATATCGCAGGACGCGGACGGGCCGCGCGGGTGACACCGCCGGCCGGTCCACCAGTGGACGACGTCGAATGTGATCTGGGCAGCAAGCTCACGCTCGGCCAGTTCCTCAAGCTGGCCTCGCTGCTCGATTCGGGGGCGGAGGCCAAGGACGCCGTCGCGGCGGGCGCGGTCAGCGTCAACGGGGAGGTCGACGTGCGGCGCGGTCGCGGACTGGCCGACGGCGACGTGGTGGCGTTCGGTGGCCGCGCGGCCCGCGTGGTCGCCCGTGACGGGCAGGGGAGGCCTCAGTGAACGAGATGACGTCCGGCGCCGTGCCGGCCCCGGTGGTGCTGCACGACGACGACCCGGGGGCCCGCCGCTACGCGGACTGGGTGGCGGAGGAGTTCGACGCCCGCAGCTCCCACCACGACGCCGTGGATCCCGCCGAGCTCGTGGTGGCCGGGACGGTGGTCCTGGTGACGGGCATGCGTCCGGGTGGCGGTCTGGGCGGCTCGGGGTTCATCAAGGACAACTGGGAGGCGCTCGTGGAGGCCGGTCGCCGGGTCGCCGTCGTCATGGTGGGCCCCACCCCGGTCACCGACGACGCCCGGATCGACCTGATGTCGAGCGAGTTCTCCGCCGACCAGCTCCGGGACCTCAAGCTGTTCCAGTTGCGCGGCGTGGTGACCCCCGACCAACTCGGGTTCCGGCAGCGGCTGGGGATCAAGACCGCGCTGGCGGCACTGCGCCGCAAACCGGATCTCACCCCGGAGGAGCAGTCGATGCTCGAGCTGGGCGGGCTGGATCTCACCGACCGGGTCTCCCTCGGCCCGCTCCTGCGGTGGATCAGACGCGAGGCATGACCCGTCCGGGGCGCCGGTCGCGGACGGTGTGATACCCGTTACACTTCGTGAGGACAGCCCCACGCCCGGGTGGGGTGCCTACCCGGAGGTTTCCCGACATGCGCACCACCCTGCTCGCCGCGGCGTCGTCCGCTCTGATGGCCACCGCCCTGCTCTCCGGGGCCGGGTCGGCGACGGCGGCGCCCGAGGAGCCGACGGACCCGTTCTGCGTGTGGATTCAGACGATGAACGGCGCCCGGTGCATGTCGGTCGATCCCGCGACCATCGACGCGCTCGGCAGTCTGGGCTACGGCTCCCTCGGCACAGGCTCGCTGATGAACCTGCTGACGACGCTCATCAACACCGGGTCCGTCGTCCTCTCCGTCGACGTGCCCAACTCGACCGGGTCGTACGCGCCCGGGTCGTTGGGCAGTTACGGGCCGGAGGCCTCGATCGGCGAGCTGTCGGTCGGCTCGGTCGGCACCTTCGCGGGCGCGTCCTGATCCGCTGACCGCTCGGCGACCCCGTCGGCCGCCACGCCCCGGCGTGGGGTGCGCGCCGGGGTCAGCGCACCACGATCCCGTCGGAGTCCGCGTAGAGCATGTCGCCGGGGACGAAGTCGACCCCGCCGAAACTCACGGTGACATCCCGCTCCCCGGCGCCCGTCTTGGACGACTTGCGGGGGTTGGTCCCGAGGGCCTTGCACCCGAAGTCCATCGTGCCGATCACCGCGGAGTCGCGGATCGCGCCGTGGACCACCACGCCGGCCCAGCCGTTGGATCGACCGAGTTCCGCGATGAGGTCGCCGACGAGCGCCGTGTGCACACTGGCATCACCGTCGATCACCAGGACCCGACCCTCTCCGGGCTCACCCAGAACGCTCTTGAGCAGCGCGTTGTCCTGGAAGCACCGGACCGTGGAGACCGGGCCGAAGAACTCGGTGCGGCCGCCGAGGTCGCGGAACTGGGTGTCGCAACTCCGGACGCCCTCGCCGATCTCGTCGACGAGGTCGGCGGTGGGGACGAATCCGGTGGGGGTGTCGGTCATGGCGGGCCCTCCTGGTCTGAGTTCGGTCTCCCTCCACGCTATCCGGCGACGCTGCCCCGGAAGACCTCGGCCGTGGGGGACAATGACGCCCGAGGGTGTCACCGAAATCCGTCTAGACGTAGGAGGACCGATCCGTGGCCAGGTACGAGCTCCTGATCCACGCCCGCCGCGCCGTGGTCGACGGTCGTATCCAGCAGGCGGCGGTCGCGGTGGACGGCGGCGTGATCTCCTCCGTGCGGACCGGGTCCGAGGCGCGGGACATCGGGTTGGCGGGTGATCACACGATCGATCTGGGTGACGACGTCGTTCTGATGCCCGGGCTGGTGGACCCGCACGTGAGCACCGAGGACGTCGCGGTGGGCACCCGTTCGGCCGCCCTCGGGGGGATCACCACCGTGGTCGACTACGGGACGAACGGCGACCCGTCGGCCACCGACCCGGAGCAGGTGGACCGGTGGCGGGAGGGGGTGACCGGCGAGTCGTCCGTCGACGTGGGCCTGTGGGGTGCCGCGGTGCCCGGCAACCTCGGACGGCTCGGCGCGTTGCTCGACCGGGGGGTGTTCGGGATCTCCGCCGTGGCGGACGGGAAGGGCGTGGCGGGAACCCCCACCCTGAACAGTGAGGACCTGGCGGCGGCGGCGGAGGAGGTCGCCGGCCGCGGCGGGCTCTTCGCCGCGGACGCCGGCGTCGAGGACCTCCCGGTACTGCTGGACGTCTGTCGCCGGACCGGTGGTCGGCTGCACCTGCGGGCGGTCGCCGACGCCGAGGAGCTGCCGCTGCTGCGGGGGGCCAAGGCCGAGGGGCTGCGCGTGACCGCCTCCACGAGCCCGCACCTGCTCGCCCTGGTCTCGGAGGTCACCCACGGGGGCGTGGCCGCCGCCGACCTTGATCCCCCGATCCGGGACGCCGCCACGCGCGAACTCCTCTGGGACGCCCTCCGCGACGGCACCGTCGACGCGATCGCCTCCGCCCGACTCGGTCTCTCGGTGGTGTGGACGGAAGCACGCCGGAGGGGGTGTGATCTCTCGGACGTGGCCGGCTGGATGTCCGGGACGACGGCCGCGATCGTCGGTCTCGAGGACCGGGGGGAGATCCGGACGGGTATGAGGGCCGACTTCACCGCCGTCGCGGACGACGAGGCGTTCGTCGTCCTCCCCGGTGCCCGGGAGCTCGGTTCCGCCGACTCGGTGTACGCGCAGAGGGCCCTGGCGGGAGTGGTCCGCTGGACCATGACCGACGGCCGGTTCGTCGATCCCCGCTCCCTGCCCCGGGGCGCCGTCCTGTCCCGATCCGCCACATGAACCCCGCCGTCGACCGACTGGCGTTCCTCCCGTTCCCGGCGGGCGTGACCTCGGCCCTGCTCATCACCGAGTACGCCATCAAGATCCTCGCCCTGGGCATGGTGCCGGAGAATCGGCAGCCCTCCTCCTCTCAGGCCTGGTTGCTGGCGATCCTGTTCATCCCGATCGTCGGCGTGCCGCTGTTCCTGCTGCTGGGAAACCCGTACATCACCGGCCGACGGCACGTCATCCAGGCCGAGGCCAACCGGCTCTACGAGGAGGCGCTGGAGAAGTGGCCCACGGTCCCCGACAGCGTGCGGATCCCGTCCGGGGTGCGGACGGTTCTCGAGATGAACCGGAACCTCACCGCGATCCCGTGCATGTCCGGCGAGTTCGTGGGGCTGTACTCGGACTACGCGGCCTCGCTCGCCACGATGACGGACGCGGTGCGGTCCGCCCGGGACCACGTGCACATCGAGTTCTACGCCCAGTCCTGGGACGACGAGACCGACGAGTTCTTCACCGCCGCGGTCGAGGCGGCGGAGAGGGGGGTGACGGTCAGGGTGCTGGTCGACCACCTCGGGTCCCTGCGGTACCGGGGCTTCAAGGTGCTACGACGGAGGTTGCGCCACTCGCCGGTCGAGATGCACCTCATGCTGCCGATCAACCCGTTCGTCGGGAGGTTCCGCCGGCCCGACCTGCGCAACCACCGCAAGATGCTCATCGTCGACGGCGACCACGGGTTCATCGGCTCGCAGAACCTCATCGCCCGGAACTACGGTAGCCCCCGCAACACCCGCCTCGGCCGGGAGTGGGTGGACCTCATGATGGAGGTCCGGGGTGAGATCGTCCAGGCGATGAACGGGGTGTTCGCGGTGGACTGGTACTCCGAGAGCGGTGAGGTCATCGAGACCTTCGAGGAGCTCTCCCGCGGCACGTCGGTCGGTGCCGGAGGCGCGGGAGGCGACCCCACCGCCGGCGACCCGGTCAGCGCCTTCCAGCTCGTCCCCTCGGGGCCCGGATACCGCACGCAGCCGAACCTGCGCATGTTCACCCAGCTCATCGGCCAGGCCGAGCACAGGATCAGGATCGTCAGCCCGTACTTCGTCCCGGACGAGGCGTTGCTCCACTCGATCACCTCCGCGTCCTACAGAGGTGTCGACGTGGAGTTGTTCGTCCCCGAACACGCGGACCAGTTCATGGTCCACCACGCCCAGCGGTCCTACTACCGTGCACTCCTCGAGGCCGGGGTGCGGATCAACAGGTTCCGCTCGCCGGCGGTACTGCACACCAAGATGATGTTGATCGACGACTACGGCGGTGTGGTGGGGTCGAGCAACATGGACCAGCGGTCGTTCAACCTGAACTTCGAGATCAGCCTGCTGGTGCTCGGCGGGGAGGCGCTGACCGAGATGAACGACGCGGTGGACGCCTACCTCGAGGAGAGCACGCCTCTCGGCCTGGGTACCTGGCAGCGCCGTCCCTGGCCGGGGCGGTACGTCGACAACGTCGCGCGACTGAGTTCGGCACTCCAGTAGGGGCCGGCCCCGCGGCGGGGCCCGGCCCGGCAGTCCGGATCGGCCCTGTAGTAGTACGCTTTGCGTGCGTGGGCCGGTAGGGCCCTGCTCATGACGAGAGGCCAGCACAGATGCCCCAGAACCGTGGTTCCGGACTCCGGACCAGGCGCATCGGCGCCGTCGTCGCCGCGACCGCCCTGGCGGCGGTCGCGACCCCGGCCGTGGTGCACGGCCAGGAGACCTCGGGTTCCGACTCCTCGGTGCCCACCCAGACCGGCAACAGCAGCGTCGACGGCTTGACCGGCCTGATCCCCGAGGAGATCGTGGTCGGCAACCCCGGCTTCGGCGCGGGATCCGAGGGGTTGCGGGACATCGGGAGCGGAGTGGTGCCGGACACCGCGCTGTCCGTCGGCCAGGTCCTGGGCTCGGTGGCGCCGCTCGAGGCGCTGGGGTCGGCGGGCGGATCCGCGGTGGCCTCCGTGGCCTCCTCCGGCAGCCTGCCCGGGTCCGTCTACGTCAACCCGACCGGCTCGATCGGGTCGGGCACCATCGGGCTCGGCTCGCTCTCGATCCCCGAGTACATCTTCCCGGTCCTCAGCGTGCAGTTCGCCGGCGGGTTCTTCGCCGCCCTGGCCGAGCGCCAGGAGGCCGGAGAGCTCTACCCGCACGAGCTGACGTTCTGGAACGACGTGGTGGTGGGCTCGGCCGAGGCCGGCGGGTTCCTCGAGGACGCCGCCGCCGACGCCGGCACCGAGCTCCCCGGCGCACTGGCCGGAAGCATCGACGCGGTGCAGCGTTCCGCGTTGCAGGATCCGTTCGAGGAGAACGAGCGGCGCAGGGCCATCGCGGAGGCCGCCGCGGAGGCGGAGGCCGCGGGCGAGGCGGGGGCC
>NZ_JAALEB010000415.1:0-4524 GCF_014145165.1 Dietzia sp. Cai40
CCCCAGCGGCGCACACCGAGCCGGGAGCGGGACCGGCCGGTGCCCGCCTCGGCCCGCTCCGGCCGGGTGGGCTCGACCGCGCATCCGGAGGCCCACCGGCTCACCACGCGTACCGATCTCTCGGACACTGTGCTGGGCCCGCGGAACTACACGCCTCGGCGGATCGGTCTGCTCGCCGTCGTCGCCATCATTCTCTTGGTGACGGTGTCGTTCCCCCTGCGCAATCACTACCAGTTCCTCTCGGACGAGAAGGCGGTGGCGCAGGAGCGGGCCGCGCTGCAGGCCACGATCGCCGAGCTCGAGGCCGAGGAGCAGTTGCTCGCCGATCCGGCGTACATCGAGCAGCAGGCCCGAATCCGCTTCGGCGCCGTCAAGCCGGGGGAGACCCCGTACCGGGTGAGCCCGGTGGATCCGGTGGAGCAGGCGGCGGCCGAGCAGCGGGCGGCCGAGTTGGCGGCGCTGCCGTGGCAGACGCGGGTGTGGGACTCCATCTCCGTGCCCGCCGATCCCATCTTCCCGGAGAACTCGAGTCTCCCGGGGGGTACGTCGGTCCTCGAGGGCACCAGCATCCCCGGCGGCCCCGACACCCCGGCCGTTCCGGTCGATCCCCGACGCGGGCACCTCGGTGTCGATTCCCCGGGCGACGACGCAACTCAACCCCAACCACAGGAGGACCCCCCAGCGTGAGCGCCGAACACAGCGTGTCCAGTGACGATCTCGAGGCGATCGAGGCCCAGCTGGGTCGGCGACCGCGCGGGGTGCTGGAGGTGTCCTACCGCAGTCCCGACGGCAGGCCCGGGGTGGTCAAGACCGCGCCGCGGCTGGAGGACGGCACCCCGTTCCCGACGCTGTACTACCTCACCGATCCGCGGCTCACCGCCGAGGCGAGTCGGCAGGAATCCGCGGGGATCATGAGGGGGATGACGACGAGGTTGACCTCCGACCCCGAGATGGCGCTGAACTACACCCAGGCGCATGAGCGGTATCTGTCCCAGCGCAACGAGATCGAGGACCTGGGTACCGACTTCTCCGGTGGCGGGATGCCCGAGCGGGTCAAGTGCCTGCACGTGCTGATGGCGTACGCGCTGGCCGAGGGGCCGGGCGTGGTGTGGCTGGGCGACGAGTCCGTGGCCCTGGCCTGCGAGGCCGGACTGCGCGGCACCGCGCTACCGGAGGACTGGCCCACGCCCGAGGAGCTGGGCGTGCCCGACTACTACGCGCAGGAGCAGGAGTGACCGCGACTGCTGCTGATGGCGCTGTTCGTGTTGGAGCCGTGGACTGCGGCACCAACTCCATCCGGCTGCTGGTGGCCGAGGGAGTGCCCGGCCAGTCCGGGCTCACCGACGTCACTCGCGAGATGCGCATCATTCGGCTGGGCGAGGGCGTCGACGCTACCGGCAGGCTCTCGACCGAAGCGATCTCGCGATGCCGCACCGCACTCACTGACTATGCGGCCACCATGGCCGAGCTCGGCGTGCAGTCGGTGCGGATGGTGGCCACCTCCGCCACCCGCGACGCCAGCAATAAGAATGAGTTCTTCGACATGACCGCCGAGGTGCTCGGCAAGCACTTCCCGGGCGCGGTGGCCGAGGTGATTTCCGGGCAGACCGAGGCCGAGCTGACCTTCGCCGGCGGGGTGATCGACCTCGACCCGTCCAACGGACCATTCGTGGTGACCGATCTCGGCGGTGGGTCCACGGAGATCGTGGTGGGCGAGATTGTGCACGGCGAGGTTCAGATCCTCGGCGCCCGCAGCCTCGACGTGGGCTGTGTGCGGCTCACCGAGCGGGTGCTCCACTCGGATCCGCCCACGGCGGACGAGATCGCGGAGGCCCGGGCCGTCATCGCCGACGCGCTGGCCGAGGCCGGCGACGTGCCCGTCGGCCTGGCCGACCGCTGGGTGGGGGTGGCGGGCACCTTTACTACGTTGAGTGCGTTGGCTGAGGGACTGGGGGAGTACGACCCCGAGCGGATCCACGGCAGCGTGGTCCCGCTCGATCGGATGCGTGAGGTCTGCGACCGTCTGGTGGCGTCCTCGGTGACCGAGCGCCGCAGCTTGGGGCCCATGCATCCGGGCCGCGCGGATGTGATCGGCGGGGGCTCCATCGTGGTCCAGGAGCTGTGTGATGTGATGGCAGAGCGCGCCGGGTTGTCCGAACTCACCGTGAGTGAGAAGGACATCCTGGACGGCATCGCGATGTCGGTGCTGACTCGCCTGGCTGGCTAGTTCGGCACCGCGTATCGCGCGCCACCCGGCCCGCCCCGGCGAGGCTGGCAAGCCCCCATAGCCCAATTGGCAGAGGCAGACGGCTTAAAACCGTCAAAGTGTCGGTTCGAGTCCGACTGGGGGTACCGTTGCGACCTAGAAGTATTTCGCGAGATAAGCCCGAAGTTCTGGGTCGCAGACATAGACATAGGTTCCGAGCATCCCTCGAGTGAGCAAGACGGCGTAGATGTTCTGTATGTAGCGGACAAGTTCGTCGTTGGTGAACTTGCGCTGCTTGTTTCTCTGGATGCTTTTTCCGTCGAAGAACTGTGCTCGGTCAAACTTCATTTCTCCGGACTGCGGGGAGTAAGTAAGGTCCGGTCCGATGATGACGCCCGCGTAATTGAGGTCGTAACCCTGGATAGTGTGTATAGATCCAATCTCATCAATGGAGTTCGCGCTATTTACCCAATCGACGTCCGTTTGATTCCACCGAAATTTGGATCCGTCGATCACGATGTCATAGGCAGACTTGTCGTTCTTTGACTGCCACTGCCACGCGTACCCGGCTAGGAATCGGGATAACCCCACTTCCTTTTCGCGAGTTCGAATCGCGCTTACAAAATCTCCAAAATCGGAGAATAGCCGAAGTTCGTAGCCTTCGAAGTGCTGCCGCGCGGGCTGTTCGTTCGAAAGCACTCGCCTGATGTATCCGACATAGTCCTGGTCAGACTTGACGCGCATCTGGGATGAAAGGCGGTACGAGCGGGTCTCAATATCGATCGAATCGACCAAGGCGTCCAGCGACGCCTTGGAAACATCCATTGTTCTTACGCTTTGCGCTGAATCAAGCAGGTAGATCTGATGCCTGCTTTGCTGATTGATCCAGTCAAGCTGAGTGTATTTAGGGTCGTCTTCTCCAAAGAGCTTTTCGTTAATCTCTCGAAACTCGATGTTCTTCATCGCAGAGGGCATGTTCGCACGTTGGCTGAGTCGATGGGTTTCATCGACAATCAGCAGGTCGTACTCGGACTCACTTTGTCCGACCTGGAATGGTGTGAGTACTGCGATAGGCGAAAGTCCCGGAGTCTTCTTGAAAACTTCTTGAATAGATTTTCGAAGTGACTGTTGCGGCACGACGAGGCCGATCTGGAAATTCTTGAGAAGCTCAGGGAAGCCCGGCGCGAAGAACTCGCTGAGGAGGGAGTCGCCTTCGGGCTGTTCGGTTTCTTCTGTGCTCTGGATGTCGGACAGGAGCTTCATGAGATAGATGGCGATGACCGTTTTTCCGGTTCCGGGGTTTCCGTGAATCAGGATCCGACTTTCCCGATCGTTTTCGAGATCCTCGAAGAGTCCGCTGAGGATGTCCTCGACCGTGATGGTCTGTTCTTGATTCAGCGCCTTGAAAGGCGAGAGTTTGAAAAGGTCAGTATTCTCAATTTCGGCTACTGTGCGAGTGAAGATACCCTCCGAGCGGAGCTCTTCGAAAATCTGGTCAAATTTCTCTTGATATCCAGGGCGTCCGTAGTAATCGGCATTAGTGATCCCGTCATTTCTGTTGAGGATCTTGAATTTTCCATCGCCAGCGGCCAACCGAATCAGATAACTTTCCAGGTCGAGGCATACCGACTTATTGAAAGTTTCGTCGATGATCACTCGGGCGTGATTCAGCTGGTGTTTTTTGCCGGAGTCAATGTGCTGACGTAGGCGGCCGGACCCATTTATCGATTCACCAATGTAGATTTCAGACTGGCCGTCAAGGGTATAGACGACCGGCCAGTTCTTATGCCGTGGGTCTGTATCGGCCCACACGCTCACCGCGTCAGGGTCAAAGGCGAACTTGTCGATCCTAAAGCCTGTCATACTTGTCGCTGCGTCCTCTGGCGGTTGCGGTGGGGTACTTTTCTCGGGTGATAGCGAGCTTTTCCAAAACTAACCGCTCGGGGGATTCTCCGAGACGATCTGCCAAGAGGTAGGCATATGTAAGCACATCTGCGAGTTCAAGACGCACCTCCGTTATGTCGTAGTCGTCGGACCACTGGAAACACTCTAGTAGCTCTGCTGCTTCGATCGATACCGACTTTGCTAGGTTTGCGGGAGAGTGAAACTGCGCCCAGTCTCGCTCCGCTACGAACAGACGTAGCTCGTCCCGTACGTGCCGTTGAGGAGAATCCATGTGACCATCTTGACAGCGCGGCGTTGATGGCGCGCGGTGTCTTCGCGAAAGGCTGTGGAATGGGATGAGTATTTGGAGGCTTGGGGGCCACCGGATATTGCGTCTGGGGGCCAGCAGTATTGCCGTTGGGGGCCGGTGATCG
>NZ_JAALEB010000416.1:0-5745 GCF_014145165.1 Dietzia sp. Cai40
CGAGGCCGCCCGCGAGGCCGCCGCGGCGGCGGCCCCGTCGGGAACCGACCTCGCGGCGGCCGAGGTGGCTACCGGAGGGGATACACCCGAGCGTGTGGACGTCACCGCGACCGCCACCGCCGAGCCCGGGGAATCGGACACGACGACGACGAGGGAGGCTCCGGACAACCCGGACCGCTGAGCACCGGGGCCTACCCCGCGGCGCCTGATTCGGGGCTCACCCCTCGGCGCCTGATTCGGGGCTCACCCCTCGACGTCGGCCTTGAGGTTGGCCAACAACTGGTGCTGGATCCGCTTGAGCCCGGCCGGGGCGAAGGTCCGCTCGAAGAACCCGCCCACTCCCCCGGCCCCGTCCCACGACGTGGTCATCTCCACCAGCGCACCGCCGGTGGCCTCGCGGACCGTGTAGGTGGTGGCCATGGACGAGTTGGCGTCCTTCTCCACCAGCGACCAGTGCGCCGCGGCCTCGTCCACGGTCACCGTGGCCTTGACGTCCCGGCTGCGCTTCTTGGTGGCCTGGAGGTTCCACGCCGCCACGGTGCCGTGCCCCTGGCCGCCCTCGATCAACCTGTACGCGGTGAACTGCTCGGGCTGGATCCGGGGACGGACCTGGGCGTAGTCCGCGATCGCGGCCGTCACGGTCGCGACGGGCGCCTCGATGACGATGGTGTTGCTGGCGGTGACCCTGCCCATGATCGTGACTCCTCCTCTGCCTGACCACGTCGCGCCCGCCGGAATCGCCGGTGGCGGCGCCCTCGACAGGGGCGCGTCAGACCACCACCATCGTGCCCGATCCCTCGTACCGCCGAGCGCGCCACCTCGCCCCGATCTTCCGGAGCTCCTCGAGCCAGAGGATCGACGAGCCCACCGCGACCGCCAACAGCCACTCGTCCGCGTGCAGCGGGGTGGTGTCGAAGATCCCCTGGAGGAAGGGCACCTGGACCACGGCCACCAACAGCAGCGGGACCGCCGCCAGTGCCACCCAGATCGGGGCGTTGTGCGCCATGTCCCGGGAGAACACCGAGCCGTCCGTGGAGCGGACGTTCATCAGGTTGAACACCTGGAAGAACACGAAGGCGGCGTAGGCGAGGGTGGTGGCGAACAACGGCACGCCCGCGCGCTCGGGGAACAGCGTCTCCGCGAACGCGAGGACCAGCAGTGTCCCGGTGGCCATGACCACGCCCAGCCACAGGATCCGCACCAGTCGTGACGGGGTGAGGATCTGCTCGTCCGCGGGTCGGGGCGGCCGCCGCATCGCGTTCTTCTCCACGGGCTCCACACCCAGCGCCATGGCGGGCGGGCCGTCCATGACGATGTTGACCAGCAGGACCTGCAGGGCGGTGAACGGCACGGCCGCCAACCCGAACAGCCCGCTGGCGAGGAACACCAGAACGAACGCCCACGCGGTGGTGAGCTGGAACTTCACGAACTTCACGATGTTGTCGTAGATTCCGCGGCCCTGCTCGACGGCCGAGACGATGGTCGCGAAGTTGTCGTCCGTGAGCACCATGTCGGCCGCACCCTTGGACACGTCGGTGCCGGTGATCCCCATCGCGATCCCGATGTCGGCCTGACTCAGCGCGGGTGCGTCGTTGACGCCGTCCCCGGTCATGGCCACCACGTCCCCGCCGGACTGCAGGGCCCGGACCATCCGGATCTTGTGCTCGGGGGACACCCGGGCCAGGACTCCCAGGCCGGGGGCACGTTCGGTCAGCTCGTCGTCGTCGATCCCGTCGAGATCGACCCCTCGCACCGCCTCCCCCTCGATCCCCAGGTCACGGGCGATCGACGAGGCCGTGACGAGGTGGTCGCCGGTGATCATGTGAACCGAGATGCCCGCCTCGCGTGCCACCCGGATGGCCTCGGCGGCCTCGGACCGGGGCGGGTCGACGATGCCGACCACGGCGAACACGGTCAGGCCGCGCACCTCGTCGAGGAGCACGCTCTCATCTACTCCGGTCTCGCCGGATCCGTCCTCGCCTGGTGCCGACTCGAACGGGCGCCCCGCCACGAGCAGGGTCCGCAGGCCCCGCTCCGCGAGCTCTTCGGTCGCGAGACGGATCGCCTCGTGCAGCTCGTCGGTGAGCTCCACGGCGTCCGTGCCGTTCCACACGTGGGTCGACCGGGGCAGCAGCGCACCGGTCGCGCCCTTGGCGCTGAGCGCGAGCTCCCCGCCCGGTGAGCGGTTGACGGTGGCCATGAACCTGTGGTCGGAGTCGAAGGGCACCTGGGCCACCCGCGGCCGTGCGGCACGCAGTCCCTCCACGTCGAGCCCGCACTTGGTGGCGGCCACGAGGAGAGCGCCCTCGGTGGGGTCGCCGACGAGTTCGCCGTCGGTCACGATCGCGTCGTTGCACAGCGTCATGGCGACCGCCGCCCTCCGGAGGTCCGGAACGGCATCCGGATCGGACGACAGGACCGTGCCGGTCGCCTCGTATCCGGTCCCGGTGACGGTGTAGGCGGAACCGCCCGCGACGATCCGCGTCACGGTCATCTCGTTGAGGGTGAGGGTCCCGGTCTTGTCCGTGGCGATGTGGCTGGTCGACCCGAGGGTCTCCACCGCCGCGAGGTTCTTGATGATCGCCCCCTCACGGGCGAGCCTCGCGGCGCCCATCGCGAGGGTGAACGCCACCACGGCGGTGAGGCCCTCCGGGATGGTGGCCACGGCGAGCGAGACCGCGCTGAGGAGCATGTCCTCCCAGGACTGCCCGCGCACCAGTCCGATCCCCATCACCAGCGTCACCACGACCAGCGCGATCACGGTGAGGACCCGGGCCAGGACCCCGATCCGCCGTTGGAGCGGCGTCTGCTCACCGCCCGCCCCGCCGAGCAGCTCGGCGATCGCCCCCATCTCCGTGCGCTCACCGGTCCCCGTGACCACCACGCGCGCCCGACCGCGGGTGACCTCGGTGTTCATGAACACCATGCCGGTGCGGTCACCGAGCGGCGCGTCCGCGGCGGCCACAGCATCCGCCGCCTTGTCCACGGGGACCGACTCGCCGGTCAGGGCCGACTCCGCCACCTGGAACCGGGAGGCCTCGAGGACCCGACCGTCAGCGGGGACCCGGTCGCCGGATTCCACCACCACGACGTCCCCCGGGACGAGGTCCGCGCTGTCCACCTCCACCTCGGCGCCGTCCCGCACCACCCGGCTGTGCGGCACCGCCATGTCGCGCAACGCGGCAAGGCTCTCCTCGGCGCGGGTCTCCTGGACGTAGTTCAGCACGGTGTTGAGCACCACCACCAGGAGGATGACGACCGGGGTCTCCCACTCGCGCGAGATCACGGCGCTCACCACGGCGGCCACCGCGAGAACCATGATCATGGGGTCGCGGAGCAGCCGCAGGACCCGTCTCCAGGCCGGCACCCCGGCCGCCACCGGCAGGGTGTTGGGACCGTGCTCGGCGAGACGACGCGACGCCTCGGCGCGGGTCAGGCCGTTCGACCCCGCGCCGAGGCGGGAGACCACCTCTGCGGTGGACAGTGTGTGCCAGGGGGTGCGCCGGTCCGTCTCCGGGGCGCGGTCCGTCGTCGTCATCCCCCCATCGTGCCCGGTCAGCTGCCCCGGGCGATCCACTCCTCCAGATGTGGGGACTCCTCGCCCACCTTCGTGCCGTCACCGTGGCCGGTGTGGACCAGGGTCTCGGCGGGCAGGGTGAGGATCCGGTCGCGGATCGAGGTGATGATGGTCGGGAAATCGGAGTACGACCGTCCCGTGGCACCGGGCCCTCCGGAGAACAGGGTGTCGCCGGAGAACAGGACGCCCGCCTCGGGGACGTGGAAGACACACGAGCCCGGCGAGTGGCCGGGGGTGTTCATGACCGTGAACCCGGTCCCGGCGATCTGGAAGACCTGCCCGTCCTCGAGGTCCTCGTGGGCGACCGTCGGGTGGGTCTCCTCCCACAGCATCTGGTCGCCGGGGTGGACGAAGACCCGGGTGTCGAGCTCGCGGGCGAGCTCCGGGGCGACGGTGATGTGGTCGTTGTGGGCGTGCGAGCACAGGATGCCCTTGACCGTGCGCCCGGCCACCGCGTCGATGATCGGCTGGGCGGTGTGGGCGGCGTCGATGACGTACACCTCGGAGTCGTCACCGAGGATCCAGATGTTGTTGTCCACCTCCCACTCGCCGCCGTCGAGGGCGAAGACGCCGCTCGTCACGACCTTCTCGATACGCAGGCCACCGGCATTGCCGGCACTCGTGTACGTCTCGCTCACAGGGTCACCACCGATCGGAGGACGGATCCGGACTTCATGGCGCCGAACGCGGCCTCGACCGCGTCCAGACCGATGCGTTCGCTGACGAACTTCTCCAGCGGCAACCGCCCCTGCAGATGCAGGTCGACCAGCATCGGGAAATCGCGCTCGGGGAGGCAGTCGCCGTACCAGGAGGACTTGAGCGAACCCCCGCGGCCGAAGAAGTCGAGAAGCGGCATCTCCAGCCGCATCTCGGGCGTGGGCACGCCCACCAGGACCACCGTGCCCGCGAGGTCACGGGCGTAGAAGGCCTGCTCGTAGGTCTCGGGCCGACCGACCGCGTCGATCACCACGTCGGCGCCGAAGCCGCCCGTGAGTTCCTGGATGGCGGCCACGGGGTCCGTGCCGGAGGAGTTGACCACGTCGGTGGCCCCGAACTCGCGCGCCCACTCGAGCTTGGTGTCGTCGAGGTCCACGGCGACGATGGTCGAGGCCCCCGCCAGGCGGGCACCCACGACCGCGGCGATGCCGACACCGCCGCACCCGATCACGGCGACGGACTGGCCGCGCGTGACGTTGCCCGTGTTGACCGCGGCCCCGAGGCCGGCCATCACGCCGCAGCCCAGCAGTCCCGCGACGGCCGGATCGGCCGCCGGGTCCACCTTGGTGCACTGCCCCTCGTGGACGAGGGTCTTGTCGATGAACGCACCGATACCGAGCGCCGGGCTGAGCTCCGTGCCGTCGGTGAGGGTCATCTTCCTGGACGCGTTGTGCGTGGCGAAGCAGTACTGCTGCTGGCCGCGCTTACAGGCCCGGCACTCGCCGCAGACCGCGCGCCAGTTCAGCACCACGAAGTCGCCCTCGGCCACGTGCGTCACCCGGTCACCGACGGTCTCCACGATCCCCGCGGCCTCGTGACCGAGCAGGAAGGGGTACTCGTCGTTGATGCCGCCGTCGCGGTAGGCCAGATCGGTGTGGCAGACGCCGCACGCCTGCACGCGGACGACGACGTCGTTCGGTCCCGGATCGGGGACGACGACGTCGACGAGCTCGACATCCGCACCCTTGGTACGGGCGATGACGCCCCTGACGGTCTGTGACATACCCAGTTTCTCCTCGAGGTCGGTTCGGCTCGGGGCCGGATCAGGCGGAGCCCCGGCCCGGACCCCTCCCACCCTGCCACATATGCAGGACCGGCCATTCGTCTGCACGCGAAACGACCGGAGCCCCGGACACCTGTGGTGTCCGGGGCTCCGGCGGGTCGAGCGGTCTGCTCGAGGGGTCCGATCAGACGGCGACGCCGTTGGCACGCAGCCACGGCACGGGGTCGATCCACTGGCCGGCGGGGTTGCGCACGCCGAAGTGCAGGTGCGGGCCGGTCGAGTACCCGCGGTTGCCCACGGTGCCGATGACCTGACCGGCGTGGACGCGCTGGCCCACCGAGACGTAGTTCTGGTCGTTGTGGCCGTACTCGAGCAGGTACCCGTCGTCGGTCTGGATGCGGATCCACAGTCCGTAGCCCGAGGCCGGGCCGGCGGCGACGACCGTGCC
>NZ_JAALEB010000417.1:0-1674 GCF_014145165.1 Dietzia sp. Cai40
GCGGAGGTCTCCACCCCGATCGCGGTGAGGCACGCGTCGGCCATCCCGCGCAGCACCGCGCCACCGATCACGGGGCTCACCCCCACGACCGGCGCGGAGGTGGAACGCAGCGCGGCGCGGATCCCGGGGACGGCGAGGATCGCGCCGACGGAGACCACGGGGTTGGAGGGGGCGACGACGACGAGGTCGGCCGCCTCGATGGCGTCGAGCGTCTCCGCGGTGGGCCGGGCGGCCTCGGCGCCGATCTGCACGAATCCGGAGGCGGGCAGCTGCGCGCGGTACCGGACCCACCACTCCTGGAAGTGGATCGCCTTCGAGCCCGACCCGTCGGCGGAGTCGTCGGGCACCACGACGTGCGTCTCGCATCGGTCGTCGGTCACCGGCAACAGGCGGACGCCGGGGGACCAGCGGGTGGACAGCGCCTCGGTGACGTCGGTCAACCGGTAACCGGCGCCCAACATCTGGGTGCGGACCAGGTGGGTGGCCAGGTCCTTGTCCCCGAGACCGAACCAGTCGGGCTGGACCCCGTAGGCGGCGAGTTCGTCGCGGCAGTTCCACGTCTCGCCCGCGTGACCCCATCCGCGTTCGGGGTCGATGCCCCCGCCGAGGGTGTACATGCAGGTGTCGAGGTCGGGGCAGATCCGGACGCCGTGCATCCACGCGTCGTCCCCGACGTTGACCACCGCGTCGAGGCCGTGGACGGGGTCGCCTCCGGGGAGTGGGGTGTCCGCGGCCCCGGACGCGGGGTCCAGCCCGAGAAGTCGACGTGCGCCGAGCAGGAAACGGGCGCCACCGACGCCACCGGCCACTACACAGATCCTCACGTCGACCCAGACTAGTGACGGGGTGGCGGTGAGGCCCGGGTGGCCGGGTGTTCGGACCCCACCCCGACTCGCGGGGGTGTCCCACGCCACACGATCCGCGGCGTGTCACTCGTGGGACCGGCGCACGAAAATGCTAGGTATCCGCGATTTCGCTTGACCTGGGCGACTCGCATGTGTGTAATCACAGGTGTGTCATTCGTATCGGAGCGGCACGCCGGGCCGGGCAGACGCACGAGCGACGAGCAACGTAACACGAGGGGATGACCGTGGATCGACAGTCACGCACCGCAGCGGGACCCGAGCTGACCCTGGTCGACTTCGGCACCGGTGCGCTCTTCGTGGAGGACGAGGAGGAGAGCTGGCAGGACCGGGCCCTCTGTTCCCAGACCGATCCCGAGGCGTTCTTCCCCGAGAAGGGTGGCTCGACCCGCGAGGCCAAGAAGATCTGCACGGGCTGCGAGGTCAAGGCCGAGTGCCTCGAGTACGCGCTGGCCAACGACGAGCGCTTCGGTATCTGGGGCGGACTGTCGGAGCGCGAGCGTCGGCGGATCAAGCGCGAGGCCGTGATGTGAGTTCGTCAGGGCCCGGTGCTATCCGGGCTCTCGACGGCGCCTGCTCGGCACCTTCCTGACCACCCCGCGGGGTGGTCAGTTCTCGTTGGGGCCGGCCTCGACCTCGTCCGGTGAGATCTCCAGGTGCTGCGAGACGAGTTCCACCAGGACCGAGTAGACCAGGTCCCTCAGGTCGTCCCCGCCGGGTGCCCGGCGGGTGAGCGGCCTGCGGAACAGGACCAACCGGGCCCGCGTGGGCTGGGTCTCGGACGGGTCGAGTCGGGGGCGCATCGCGTGTC
>NZ_JAALEB010000418.1:0-872 GCF_014145165.1 Dietzia sp. Cai40
CGTCGTCGACCAGGTCGCGCCACTCGCCCGCCTCGTCGTCGAACGGCGCGCTGGGCTCGAGCAGCCTGGCGTCGTCCGGGTTGAGGACGTAGTGGAGGAACCGGCGCAACGAGGTTCCTCGGCCGGTGACCGCGGCCTCGAGGTCGGAGTCGCCCACGTAGTTCGCGAGGTCGGTGACCAGTTCCACGGCGAGCGCGAGCTGACCGGAGTCGACCATCCCGGGGCCGACCTCGATGTCGCGGTCGAGGCCGGCGAGGACGTAGGTGTTGTCCTCGGTCACGTGGACGTCCAGGCTGCCGTCGATCGCCGCGATCTTGACGCGCTCGTAGGTCGCCACGTGGCTGAGCGTCTCGTCGTCGTGGTCGGCCAGGTACCGGGACAGGCCGCGGGCGCTGGTGAACACGTACGCCTGGTCCCCGTCGCCGAGGAACACCGGCCGATCGCCGAGATAGCAGCGCAGGCTCAGGTACTCCTGATCGGCGAAGGTGATCTTCACGGGGTCGATCCCGACCGTCTCCCACAGCGAACCCTCCGGGTACCCGGTGGGGGCGACCTCGGGCTCGGGCGCGGGCTCGGGGAGCGCGGCCTCAGCGGCCTCCAGGTCCGCTCGGGCGCGATCGACCTCGGCGCGCGGGACCTCGGGCGTGGTCATGACGTCCTGGATCGCGTCGAGCACGTCGTCCCAGCCCTTGGCGACGGTCTTCCGGATGGACTTCCACAGCTTCAACCCGTCCCGCCCGTAGAACTCGTCCATCCCGCGGGTGACGGCGGCGAGGATCGGGTTGCCGTTGAAGAATTTGGTGACGGTGTCCAACTCGCACACCTCGCCGATCGAGCGGGCGATGGTGAAGGACTGGTCGATCTCGTCGACC
>NZ_JAALEB010000419.1:0-290 GCF_014145165.1 Dietzia sp. Cai40
GCCGCTCCGGACCAGGGCCAGGAGTTCGGCGGTCGAATCGAACGCGTAGAGGTCCTCGTCGAGGCCGAGGAACGCCTCCCAGTCGTCGTTGTCCTCCCGCCAACTGGGCGCCCAGAGGGTCGTGACGTCTCCCTCAGGGAGACCGAGCTCGATCGGGACTATGTCCTTGGCCATGCCGGTCAGCATATCCACGGCCCGTCAGCCGGTGCCACGGCCCGCCGACAGGGCACCGGCTGAGTCGTCCCCGGCGGCCTCGGCGGCCTGCGCGCGGCCGCTCACCGCGAGGGCGA
>NZ_JAALEB010000041.1:0-12398 GCF_014145165.1 Dietzia sp. Cai40
GCAGCAATCCTCACGCTCCGTGAATCAGCGGGGCTAGCGGGGGTGCTCTCCCATCCCGGGTTTACCGCGCGTTTCGCAGACGAGCTGACTACCCCGGGCATCCGAGTGCCGTTTACGACCAGTCCGGAGCTCTTCGAACGAGCCGTCACGCTCGGGATGGAGGTTGCCTGGCTGCACACCTATGGCGCTACGTTCGTTGACCCAGAGTCCGGGCGTCCAGCCGGCGATGTGCGGCTCGCGGCTGGAGATTCTCGTCGGGTGATGAATTTAGCGGCGATAGCTGAGATGCCATCCGAGATGATATTCAATGAGGCCACGGGTGAGGTGCGACTCGGTGGTGGCGCATTCGGCCCGGTGAGTCCTGCGGTGTGGGAGTACACCGTGGGAGGAAAGAACGTGCTCCGGTCGTGGTTCGGCTACCGCAAGGCCGAACCAGGAGGAAAGAAGTCCAGTCCCCTCGACGATGTACATGTCTCGTCTTGGCCGCCCGAGTGGACCAGCGAGCTTCTTGACTTGCTGTCGGTGCTCACCCGCCTGGTCGGGCTCGAGGAAGCGCAGGTGGAACTGCTGGATGAGATCATGTCCGTCTCGCTGGCGTCTCGAGACATGCTTGCCTCCGCCGGTGCCGTCTGGCCGGACGGGACAAAGGACTCCCAACGCAGGCCAGATTATTCGAGTGCACAGCCCGGCTTCGATGAGGGCGACGAAGGACAGCTGGGCTTCTCCTTCACGTGAGAGACCCGTGATCGCGGGTCCGGGTGTAGCTCGCCGTTCCAAGTTGCTCAGCTCGTGGGCGTTCGAGCGACGGCTTCACCGCCATACTTGTCGTATGACAGAACCGAGACCGGCAGACCAGGCTGCTCTTGAGGGCCTGCGCCAGGACCAGACGGGGGTCTGCTGGTGGTGCGGGAGCATCGCGGACAGTCAGGAGCATCGTCACAAGGCAAGCGTTCTTCGCCGGATGTGGGGCGACGAAGGGCTCTATCTTGGTCGTAGTGGCGAGAAGCTGTACTCAATACGCGGCCCGAACAGCAAAGCCGTGAAATTTTCGAAGATCCTCTGCCGCAAGTGCAATAACGAGCGAAGCCAACCATTTGACGAGGCTTACGACGTGTACGTCAATTTTGTTCAGTCGAATGCAGACGAACTTTCCCGGGCTCAGTCGTTGGATTGGCGACAGGTCTACGGCGGGTCATGGCAAGAGTCGGCTCGGTTCCTCGGGAGCTACGCAGTGAAAAACTTCGGCTGTTGGATGGCAGAGGCTGGGTTTGCGCCGCCTCCGGAGTTTGCAGCCTTCTTAGACGGTGACGACCTGGTGGATACCCGGCTGATGCTTGCTCGCCAAGAGTCTGCTTCGTTGGCGTACCGCGCGATGGCACTCGACGGTGGCACTCGTTTCGATCGAGGAATCGGAGTGCTCGCTTCTCACGTTTGGATTGATAACGGACGCACGAATTTGATTGGTTACGAGTCCTACTCCTACGTCGCCGATATCTGCATGCGCGTCAACTGGGCAGCACATGCAGGACTGGGAGAAGTGTTCTGGCAGTCCCCGATTACACCGCTGGAGATAATGCCCGCTTCGGGCGGTCAGCGAGTGCTCGCAGCGAAGATTGGCGCGCGGGCCTTGGGGAGGCGCGCGTCTCGTCTACTCGGTCGAGGACCAAAACGCGAGTGATACTGGTAGGTAAGACGATCTGGGCCTCGGTGACGCCGAGGGCGGAGGCGAGATGCCGAAGGCTGGCCACCAGCGCCCGAGAGATGCCCCGACTCACTCACCAGCTCCGAACGCTTGAGTGACGCTTTCACTAACGCGGTCTTCTCGCGCCGATAATGTCAGATTCCGTCAAGTGTGCAGGTCAAAAGTACGGCACTGTCTCATCATTACTGCTCGTCAAGCCCAGGATCTACCGTAGGGACTGATGCGGCAAATGATCGGCCACCGCCGTTTCGTGGGCTGTACCCCAAAGGAACGGACGCCGGCTCCCGGCCCGACAATAAGGAAGGCTTCCAGATCGGACGGGACCTCCCGGCGGAACACCCCAAGGTCCAGCGGGGTCTGGTCAACCACGGTCCGAACCTTTGGCCCTCGGCCATGCCAGAGCTCCGTGCCACGCTTGAGGCCTACCGCGACCGCATGGCGGTCCTCGGGCACCTGGTCCGTTTGGTTGCGCTGTCCCTCGAGCTCGACGAGGACTACTTCGACGAAGGCTTCCAGGACCACGTCATCACCACCCGCCTGCTGCACTACCCCCCGCAGGACGGCGTCGGCGAGGGGAACGAGCTCGGCGCCGGCGCTCACACCGACTGGGGCCTGATCACCAGGTTGTACCAGGACGAGGTCGGCGGACTGGAGGTCCTCAACGCCGATGGCGAGTGGGTCCGGGCCCCACACATCCCCGGCACCTTCGTGGTCAACCTCGGTGACCTCGTCCCGAAGCTCACCAACGGGCTCTACCTGTCCAACACCCACCGCGTGCTCAACACCACCGGTGTCCGCCGATACTCGGTGCCGACGTTCTTCGACCTCGACTACGACTACGTCGTCACCGCAGTCCCTACGGTCCTCGACGAGAACGAGCAGCCCGGCCCGGGCATCACGACCGGCGACCACCTCGCCGAAATGCTGCGTCGCACCTACGCAGCCAGTTGAGCCAGACACGCGCCGAAGAGACGACGTCCGGTGTCACAGAAACGTAACTCTACATTCCCTTGATGAATACACATTCCGACAAGACTTGCGACTACCGAACTGAAATGGAGGAGCACATGAACACCCCCGCCTTCGAGGTCCCCGTCGTGGACATCTCGGCCTACACCAGCGCCGGCACCGCCGAAGAGCGTGCCGCCGTCGCCCGCGCCATGGACAAGGCCTGCGCCGCCGTGGGATTCATCCAGATCCTCGGCCACCAGGTCCCCGACTCCGTCGTCACCGGCCTCAAGGAGGCGGTCGACGACTTCTTCGTCCTCCCCCTGGAGGAGAAGAAGGACTACGTCGTGCCGGGCAACCGTGGCTACAGCCCGCCCAAGAGCGAGTCGCTCAGCCTCAGCCTGGGAGTCGAGTCCGCGACCCGCATGAACGACTTCTTCGAGGCCTTCAACGTCGGCGCCGAGGCCGGCTGGTTCGACCGCCTCGACCTTTCCGACGACGACTACGGCGTCAACACCTGGCCCAACGTCGACGGGTTCCGCACCAAGGTCGAGGCCTACTACGACCACGCCGCACGCGTCGCGCGCACGCTCACCACCATCTTCGCCGACGCCCTGGGCGAGGACTCCGGCTTCTTCGACTACCTCACCGACCACTCCGTCGACGTGCTCCGGATGAACAACTACGCCCTCCCCGAGGGCACCGACGTCTCCCTGGACGGCGACCTGACCGGGATGGGCGAGCACACCGACTTCGGAATCGTCACTGTGCTGTGGGCCGACCAGGTCGCCGGCCTCCAGGTCCTCGCCAAGGACGGCACCTGGCACGACGTCCAGCCCATCGAGGGAGCGCTCCTGGTCAACCTCGGCGACCTCACCGCCCGCCTCACCAACGACCAGTGGCTCTCCACCCTGCACCGCGTGAAGCCCCCGGTCATCGACGGCACCATCCAGCGCCGCCGGTCGGTGGCCTTCTTCCACGACGGCAACATCGACGCCACCATCTCCACCCTGCCCAGCCGTCTCGACGCCGACGGCGGACTGGCCTACGAGCCCATCCTGGTCAAGGACCACATCGCCGCCAAGCTCAACGGCTCCCAGTACGGCAAGGCCAACACCGCCGCCGTCCGCGAGGCCGCCCGCGTCCTCGCCGCCCAGAACGCCTGAACCCAGCCCACGCCCACCCGGAAAGAGACCCAGCCCATGTCGAACACACTGACCGACGTCATCCCCCTGATCGACCTCGCCGACTGGCGCACCGGCGACGCCGGCGTCCAGGCCGCCGCCGCCGCGAAGGTCGACCAGGCCCTGCGTGACTCCGGCTTCCTCATGCTCGCCAACCACGACGTCGACCCGCAGCTCGCGGCCGACCTCCGCAGCGCCGCCAAGGCCTTCTTCTCCCTGCCGCGAGAGACCAAGGCTCGCTATGAGACCACCGTCGGTGGCCGCGGCTGGCTGCCCAGCGGGAAGGAGGCGAACTCCTTCGCCGGCGAGGAGGCTGACAAGGCCACCCCCGACATGAAGGAGAGCCTGACGATGGGCCGCCCGTACGCCACGGGCAACCCCACTCTCGACAGCACCGCCTTCGCCCCGAACGTGTGGCCCGACGAGGTGCCCGAGCTCGAGCTCCTCGCCACCACCTACATGGAGGCCATGTACGGGCTCTACGACGAGCTGCTTCGCATGTGCGGCGAGGCCCTCGGGCTCGGCCGCGAGTGGTTCATCGAGCGCTGCGCCAACGGCACCCGGACCCTCAACATCAACCGCTACCCCTCCCTGGAGGAGACCGGCGTCCCCAAGCCCGGCCAGTTCCGCGTCGGCGCGCACACCGACTGGAGCATCTTCACCCTCCTGGACCGCCAGCCCGGCTACGGCGGCTTCCAGGTCCAGCTCAGCGACGACGGCGAGTGGCTCGACGCGCCCTTCGTCGAGGGAACCCTGCTGGTCAACATCGGCGACCTCCTCGCCCGCTGGACCGGCGACCGGTGGCGCTCCACCCGCCACCGCGTCCTGCCACCGCATGAGTCTGCGCCGGCCGAGGAGCTGATCTCCTTGATCCAGTTCTGCGACGCCAACGTCGACGCCATCGTTGAGACGATGCCCGCCCCGATCGGCAGCGGCACCACTTACGACGCCGTCCTGGCCGGGGAGTACCTGCGTCAGCGCGCCATCCAGGCGACCGTGAAGTGAGCACCGACGTGAACACCGAGACAGTCCCCGACGCCAACCCCGACACCAAGGCCGGTGTCGCGCTCTCGTTCGTGACCCTGGTCTGCCAAGACGTCGACGAGGTCTCCAACTTCTACGCCGAGCTCTTCGGCCTGGACCACGTCACCTACCTCGAGGGCGACTACTTCCGGGCCCTCCAGCTCGGAGGAACCATCCTCGGCTTCAACACCCCCGTCGCCTACGAGCTGCTCAACCTGCCCGAGAGCGACCTGTCGGCCTCCGCGCCGTCGTTCTGGACCTTCGAGGTCGACTCCGAGGAGGCCGTCGACACCCTCGCCGCAGCCGCCGTCGCAGCGGGCGCGACCTACCGCAAGGAACCTTTCCGGACCTACTACGACGCCTGGCAGGCGGTGCTGCTCGACCCCGAGAAGAACGTCTTCCGGATCAACAAGTCCGCCTGAGTCAGCCCACGGTGCGGGCGAGGCCTCTGTCAACGACGCCAGAGCCCTCGCGCGCACCGTGGCAGTGAGACAGGTCGGTAGACTTCCGACGCCCGCTGGGCACCGCAGTCCGTAGAGAGAAGTCGATGTTGCAGGCACCGTCGCCCGTCGTCCCCGCCCGAGCCCGGGAGTTCGTTCTCATGGAATCCGAGGAAGCCGTCTCCGACGCCGTTGCTCAGGCCGTCGGCGAGCGCGTGAAGTACTGGCGAACCGAGCGCGGTCTCCTGATGCGCGAGCTCGCCGACGCCGCCGGCATGAAGCAGCCCTTCCTCAGCAAGATCGAGAGCGGCAACGCCTCACCCTCCATGCTGAGCCTCTACCGGATCGCCACCGCCCTGAACATCACCCCCGGCGACCTCCTCCCAGCCGTCGCCCCGCAGCCTGGCGCGACCGTCATCCGAGCCGAGGAGGGCCGCATCGTCGCCGGCACTGAGCAGTCCAGTGTCCCGGTTCGATTGGTCGGCGGCTCCGAACAGCACTCCTTCGAGATCTCCGAGATGGAGTTCACCAAGGACCAGAACAACAATGAGTGGTTCGACTACCCCTCACCAGCGGCCACCTACCTCATCGAGGGACAGCTCAACGTCATCATCGAGGGCGACACCATCCATCGCCTGAAGCCGCGAGACACGATTTTCTACCCCGCCCGCATCCGCTCCAAGTGGGAAGCCGTGGGCGACGAGACCGTCCGCGTCCTCCACATCGTGACCCGGCCACGCCAGGCCTGACCTAGGGTCGGTGCTCGGTTGACGGACGGCGCCGGTCGGACGCTGGAGTAACCGGCGGCACCGAGGCTCGCAGCCCGTCTGTTGCCCACCGTGCGCAGCCCTGCACGTTATCCGCTCGTCCCGGGCTTCTTCGCCGCCGGCGGCGGCCGGCTCAGACACGCCACGTGCTGGCGGTCTTGCGGGAGAACGCCTACTCGCCGGTGACCACTTCACCGGAAAGCGACTCGTCCCGACCGACTTCGGGCAGCTCAACTGGGGCCAACGGGGATGCCACCCTCTTATTTGACCGTTCGCAGGTGATCGGAGCGAATGGCTGAGGCAACCGACGACAGGCGTTAACCCCTGGCCGGTCTCGTTTCCGCGCTCCTTGTAGCTAACCGCCGCCAGGTCCAAAGCGCCGATAAGTCGCGTTCCGTCAATTGTGCAGGTCAGCGTCCGATCTCGCTCTCGCTTGCTACTGTCTCCCGCATGTGTGGTCGGTACTCGGTAGCCGTATCCGGCGCAGATCTGGTCGACGTCCTCGCGCTGGACGGCGTTGAACCGGGTTTTGAGTGGTCGCCGGCCTATTCGGTGGCCCCTCGCACGCGGGCTCCGGTGGTGCGGGATCGCCTGGCCGACGATCAGCGGGTGCGTGAGACGTTCTTGCCCACGTGGGGGCTGCGTCCGTCGTGGGCGAAAGAGCGGGGTCCGCGGCCTATCAACGCTCGCCTCGAGGGTGTGGTGACGAACGGGATGTTCCGCTCTTCATTCGCCTCGGCACGTGCCCTTGTGCCGATGACCGGGTATTTCGAGTGGCAGGAAGCCGTCGAGGCTGGCAAGACGGTCAAGAACCCGAGCTACGTCCACGGCCCGGACGACGAGCTCCTGCTCGCTGCTGGCCTGCTCGCGTTCCACCGGGAGGGCGAGGACACCGAGTGGCGGACGACGTTCACGATCATCACCCGCACTGGGGAGGATGCGGCCGGCGAGGTCCACGACCGGATGCCGGTCTTTCTCACCCCGGCCGCGTGGGATACCTGGCTGGACCCGGAGAAGATCAACAAGGACCAGGCCGGCGATCTGCTCGACCTGCTCGACGTCGAGTCCCGCACGGTCGCGTCGACCCTGCGGACCCGTCCGGTGTCCCGGGCGGTCAACAACGTGCGCACCCTGGACCGCCACGATCCAGGGCTCATTGAGCTTGCCGAACGCCCCCGCGATTTGTAGTCGCCTGAGGGCCGTCGGCGATGGCCGGCGAGCGCTGCGGATTCGCCACTCCGTGACGATCGGGCCCTCTTCGCCTCCGCCCGCTGGGTCGTCGGCCTCGCGGAGACGTGGAAGGGCCGCGGGATGCCGTCATGGCCCCGCTGGCGGAGGTGACCCCAGCTCCCGAGGGCAAGCGCGCGGAGCGCGTGCGGCAGAACTCCCCAGAGTGACAATAGGTCAGCCACTACTGTATAGTTCAGTGCATGCTGACTATTGCTTCTCGCCTCGACGTCATGAACCGGCTGGGCCGGGCCATGGCGGACCCGACGCGCTCCCGGATCCTGATGACCCTGCTGGACGGGCCGAGCTACCCGGCCGTGCTCTCGCGCGAGCTGGAGCTGACGCGCTCGAACGTGTCGAACCACCTGACGTGCCTGCGCGACTGCGGGATCGTGGTCGCCAAGCCCGAGGGTCGGCAGACGCGCTACGAGATCGCCGACCCGCACCTCGCGGCGGCGCTCACGGCGCTGGTGGACGTGACGCTGGCCGTGGACGAGCACGCGCCGTGCGTGGACGCCGAGTGCACTGTGCCGGGCTGCTGCGGGACGGGAGCGGGCGCGTGAGCGCGGCGTGCGGCTGCGACGAGCCGGAGACCCGGGTCGGCGAGGAGGCCGAGGAGGAGCGGGAGCGTCCGTGGTGGCGTGACCGCGGGATCATGGTCCCGGTGCTCTCCGGCGTCGCCTTCGGCACGGGCCTGGTCCTGGAATGGACAGGGGCAGAGGTCCCGGCGCTGGTGGCGTTCTGGATCGGCCTGCTGCTGGGCGCGTCGACGTTCACGCCCGGCGCGATCCGCAAGCTGTTCAAGGGCAAGCTGGGCATCGGCCTGCTGATGACGATCAGCGCGGTCGGCGCGGTGATTCTCGGCTACGTCGAGGAGGCCGCCGCCTTGGCGTTCCTGTACTCCATCGCCGAAGCGCTGGAGGACAAGGCCATGGACCGCGCCCGCGGCGGGCTGAGGGCTCTCCTCAAGCTCGTCCCGGAGACCGCGACCATCCGGCGGGACGGCGCGCCCGCGGAGGTCGCCGCGAAGGACCTCCAGGTCGGGCTGCTCATGCTGGTGCGCCCCGGTGAGCGGATCGCGACCGACGGCATCGTCCGCACGGGCCGGTCGAGCCTGGACACCTCCGCGATCACCGGCGAGTCGATCCCGGTCGAGGTCGAGCCCGGCGACGCGGTGTCGGCCGGGGCGATCAACACCGCCGGTGCCCTGGAGGTCGAGACGACCGCGGCGGGCACGGACAACTCGCTGACCACGATCGTGGAGCTGGTCGAGCAGGCGCAGGCCGAGAAGGGCGACCGCGCCCGCCTGGCCGACCGCATCGCCCGGCCGCTCGTGCCTGGCGTGCTGATCCTCGCCGCTCTTGTCGCGGTCATCGGCTCGCTGCTGGGCGACCCCGAGCTGTGGATCACCCGCGCCCTCGTGGTGCTCGTCGCCGCGTCGCCGTGCGCGCTGGCGATCTCGGTCCCGCTGACCGTCGTCGCCGCGATCGGCTCGGCGAGCAGATTCGGCGTGATCATCAAGTCCGGCGCGGTCTTCGAACGGTTCGGCGTGATCCGCCACGTCGCCGTCGACAAGACCGGCACCCTCACCCGCAACGAGCCCGCCGTCACCGCCGTGCTCACCACGGACGGCGTGGACGAGGCGCAGGCGTTGGCGTGGGCGGCGTCGCTGGAGCAGCACAGCACCCACCCGCTGGCCGCCGCGATCACCGCCGCCTCGCCCGGAGCTCCCGCCGCCCTGGAGGTCACCGAGCAGGCCGGGCACGGCATCGAAGGCACCCTCGACGGGGCCCGGGTCACCGTCGGCAGCCCTCGCTGGCTGGACGCGGGGACGCTTAAGGACCAGGTCGCGGGACTGGAGGAGCAGGGCATGACCGTCGTGATCGTGCACCGCGACGGGGTCCCGGTCGCCGCGATCGGGGTCCGTGACGAGCTGCGCCCCGAGGTTCCCGAGGTCGTGCGCACCCTCGCGGCCCAGGGCGTCGGGGTGACCATGCTCACCGGCGACAACGCCCGCACCGCCCGCGCGCTGGCCGCGCAGGCAGGGATCGAAAACGTGCGCGCGGAGCTGCGTCCCGAGGACAAGGCCGCCGCCATCAGCGAGCTGAGCAGGCACGGCTCGGTCGCGATGATCGGCGACGGCATCAACGACGCCCCCGCCCTGGCCGCCGCGGACATCGGCATCGCCATGGGCGCGACCGGCTCCGACGCCGCGATCGAGTCCGCCGACGTCGCCTTCACCGGCCACGACCTGCGACTCCTCCCGCGCGCGTTCGACCACGCCCGCCGCGGCAGGCACATCATCAACCAGAACATCATCCTGTCCCTGCTGATCATTACCGCGCTGCTGCCGCTGGCCCTGTTCGGCGTACTCGGCCTCGCAGCGGTGGTGCTCGTGCACGAGATCGCCGAGGTGATAGTGATCCTCAACGGGCTCCGCGCCGCCAGGACGAGGAAGTAGGAGGGATCATCGAGTGCTATAACTCCGACATGTGCTATGGCGATCCGGTAGGCGCCGCGGGCGCCCCAGTCGGGTTCGCCGAGGCCGGCGACGACGCGGTGCCAGCGCAGCAGCTCGAGGAAGTGCGCCTCGCCTGTCTGGTCGGCCGCGTGTCGGATTCGGTCCACCAGCTCGTCCACGCCGGCACCGTAGCCGGGGCCTCCGACACCGGCGGTCAGTGCAGGTCGCGGGCGGCGATCAGACCTGCGACGAACGCGGCTGCTTTGTCGGCCTCGGCGTCGGTGAGGTCGTACTCCTGGCCACCAATCACCGTGCGAGCCGCGCCAAGAGGCTCGAGTCCGAACATGAGGCGGGTGCTGGCCGACAGCGCCGCCCGGTCGGCGATGTCGCCGACGGTGCAGTCCAGGGCGTCGGCGATCGCTGCGAGCTGGTCCCTGCTGAGTGCGCTGGGCGTCGCGGCCGGGCCGTGGGCGGTGGGCTGGGATTGTCCGCGCTCCCAGGCGCTGATCCAGGGGGATTTCACGCCGACGGCGACGGCGAGCTTGAGCTGGGACAGTCCGCGCTCGAGGCGGACGGCACGAATGGCACGGCCGAGTGAGCGGGCCTCGTCCGGTGTCACTGCCCCTCCCCCGCCTTGTCGGGTCGGATCTCGGCGACGACCGACCAGTGCCCGCCCTCGTGCGCGGTCGAGACCACGAACGCCTCGGCCCCGTCGAGGGCCCGCCCTCGTGCGCGGTCGAGGTCGATGTGGGCGTGCAGCTCGCTCGGCCCGGTCCCGATGAGGTACATGGTCGTCATCGTGCCTGGCGTTAGAGCTGTACGGGTGTCGCCCCTGCCGGGTGCGACTGGGGCGGCGCGTCGAGGGTCAGCAGCCATGAGGTCGCAGCCTGGATCGTCTCGGCGGAGACGGTCGCACCGATGGCGTCCCGGTCGACGGGCTGGCCGGTCTCGCGCTCGTGTTTGCATAGGTAGAGGTCGACGGCGTCGGAGACGGTGCCGGGGTCGATCGTGGCTCCGAGGGCTGCCAGGGCGTCGCTCACCTGGCACTCGAGCTGGGCCTGCACGGGCATCTGGTCTTCCCTTCTGGGTGGTGTCGGTCGCCGACTGCTATTGGGCGGCGGCCGGGCCTGCGGTGAGTGAGGCGCGGCGCTTAGTCTCGGTGCGCATGGCGCGGCCCTGGGCGAGGAGGATCTCGAACAACTCATCGGTGGGGGCTTCGGCGCTGGCGCGGGTGAGGGTCTGGGCGGTGGCGGCGAAGCGGCGACGGTAGGCGGCGTCGAGGACGTCGGCGGCGAGGGTGGTCAGCCCGACGGCAGGGGTTCCGAGCAGGGTGACGGTCTGGAGGGCATCGGCCAGGAGCCGGCCGTGGTGGCCGGCCATGCGTCCGGCGCTGGTCAGGGCGGCCAGGACGCGGGTCGGGTGGTGGGGCTCGTCTGCGGCGATCAGCTCGGCGATGACGGCGTACAGCTCGCCGTAGCGGGGGCCGAGGAAGTCGCCGGCAGTGAGGTGGCCGGTGATGTGGCGGGCCTCGGTGGTGTCGGTGGTGTGCAGCAGGGCGCACAGAAGGGCAGCTTCGGGGTCGAGCTCGGGGACGGTGGGGGCGTCGTCGGTGGCGGCGAGGTCGTCGACGTCGACCGGGTCGGCGGTGGCCTGCGGGTCCTCGGCGGTCATGGTCTGCATTGTGATGTCCCCTCCCCTGCTGGTGGGTGGCTTAGGCGGCGTGGGCCGCGAGGTTCTTGATGCGGTCGGGGCGGAAGCCGGCCCAGTGGTCGTCGGCGGTGACGACGACGGGGGCCTGGAGGTGGCCGAGGGCCATGACGTAGTCGCGGGCGGCGGCGTCGGCGGTGATGTCGACGAGCGTGTACTCGAGGCCGGCCTTGTCGAGGGCCTTGATGGTGGCCCCGCACTGCACGCACTGGGGCTTGGTGTAGACGGTGATGGTCATGGCGGTCTCCGTTCTGGGGTGGTGCCCGTCTGCCTCTCGGCGATGGGCCGGGTGGGGGCGGGTCAGGCGTTGGCGATCGTGCGGCCGATGAGTCCGACGATCTCGGTGTCGTCCTCGTCCGCGGAGACGACGACCCGGTCCTCGTGAACGGTGAGCGGGTTGACCGTGAGGTCGAGCACCTTGGCCAGGACCGATGCTGCCTCCCACGGCTCGGTCGCGGTGACCGAGTAGTTGATGCGAGCCATGTCCTTCTCCTTCCGGTTGTGCCGGGGGCCTCTCCCTCTCGGCATGCTTCAAGTGTACTCCATGCACTACATGTAGCGCAAGTGGTGCGTGTGTCTTTTTTTGCGGTCCGACCTGCACGATTCCCACCGGAGCCGGCCCCAAGCAGACCGCCCCCTTCACCTTGTACCTGCCGTCTTTCCCCTCCCTGCGCGGAGCGTGTCAAGAGAAGGTAATCCGGGCGGACACCAGAGTTTTCCGGCGAAATAAGGGAGCGCAGCGAGCGCGTCGGAAAAGTCTGGGGGCCGGCCGGACGCCGCCAGGCGCTGATCTTGACTCGCGGAGTGCAGGGAGTACGATCCCTCGGCTGGTGAAGGGGGCCTCCGCCCTTGTTGCGGCCGCAGGCCGCGGTGCCCGCGTCAGCGGGCACGAACGTCCGGTAGGGCAGCACCGAGCTCCGTACGGGAGTTACCGGGAGC
>NZ_JAALEB010000420.1:0-3389 GCF_014145165.1 Dietzia sp. Cai40
GGTCCGGTTCGTGGACGCCGTCTGCGCACTGGACCTGCCCAACGGGCTGGTGTCACTGCGGTCAGTCCTGGGCGACTGCCTCACCCACACCGCCAGGAGAGGGTCGGGAACCCTCGACGTGGACTCACTGCCCTCCCGCGCCCGTGCCGTCCGGCCTCCGCGCGCCGGCGAGCTGGCACGGGGCGAGTACGACGCGATCGTGGCCGCGTTGGCGGACTGCGACGGCGTCCGGTCCCGCGCCGCCAAGCGGCTGGGCATCAGCCGGACGACCCTCTACGCCCGGATGCGGGAATTCGGTTTGTCCTAGAAGGTGTCCAGAAACTGAACACTCCGGGTCCCGTCCACGACCCCATGATGGGTTGTGACCGGCCTCACACCTGAGCCGGTCGGGATTCTTGGAGGACACAATGACCGGCACACTCTCCCGGGACACCGGCGCCACCACCCAGGTCGACGAGCGACTCGGCGCCGAGGCCCGCGACTTCCTCGGCCGCCCGCACCAGCTCTTCATCGACGGGCAGTGGGTCGACGCGGCGGACGGCCGCACCTTCGGCACCTACGACCCCGCCACCGGCGCCGAGATCACCCAGGTCGCGCACGGCGGACCCGAGGACGTCGACCGGGCCGTCGCCGCCGCGCGCCGCGCCTTCGACGACGGCGCGTGGGCGACCATGAAGCCCAACCAGCGCGAGCAGATCCTGTGGCGCATCGGCGACCTGCTGGACGCCAAGGCCGAGCTGTTCGGGCAGATCGAGGCCCTGGACAACGGCAAGTCCGTCGCGATCGCCACCGCCGTGGACGTGGCGTGGGCGGCCGACGTGTTCCGCTACTACGCCGGCTGGTCCACCAAGATCGAGGGCTCCACGGTCAACGTGTCGATGCCGTTCGCCGGCGACAAGCAGTTCCACGCCTACACCCAGCGCGTCCCCGTGGGCGTGTGCGGCCAGATCATCCCCTGGAACTTCCCGCTGCTCATGGCGGCGTGGAAGCTCGCCCCCGCCCTGGCCACCGGCAACACCCTGGTCCTCAAGCCGGCCGAGCAGACTCCGCTGACCGCGCTGCTGCTGGGCGAGGTCATCGCCGAGGCCGGCGTGCCCGCCGGCGTGGTCAACATCGTCACCGGCTTCGGCGACGCCGGCGCCGCGATCTCCGCCCACGACGACGTGGACAAGGTGGCCTTCACCGGCTCCACCGAGGTGGGCAAGCTGATCGTCGACGCCGCCAAGGGCAACCTCAAGAAGGTCTCCCTCGAGCTGGGCGGCAAGAGCGCCAACATCGTCTTTGCCGACTGCGACTTCGACGCCGCCGTCGCCGGATCCGTGGCCGCGTGGATGTTCAACCACGGCCAGGCCTGCACCGCCGGCACCCGCCTGTACGTCGAGGACTCCATCTACGAGAAGTTCACGCAGGCCGTCGCCGACGCCGCCGCCCAGGCCACCATCGGACACGGCCTGGACCCCGCCACCGAGCTCGGCCCGCTGGTCGACCAGGACCAGTTCGACAAGGTCTCCTACTACCTCCGCGCCGGCATCGAGGACGGCGGGCGGGCCCTCACCGGCGGCGGCCGACACGGCGACACCGGCTACTTCGTCCAGCCGACCGTGTTCGTGGACGTCGAGCCCGACCACCGGGTGGTGACGGACGAGATCTTCGGCCCCGTCGTCTCGGCCCTGCGGTTCACCGACGTCGACGACGCGGTCCGGCAGGCCAACGACTCGATCTACGGCCTGGCCGCCGGGGTGTGGACGAAGGACATCTCCAAGGCCCACAAGGTCGCCAGCCGCCTCCACGCGGGCTCGGTCTGGGTCAACCAGTACAACGGCTTCGACACCGCCATGCCGTTCGGCGGGTTCAAGCAGTCCGGCTGGGGCCGCGAGCTGGGCCAGGGTGCACTGGACCTCTACACGCAGACCAGGTCGGTCAACATCCAGCTCTGACCTGGTCCGGGTCGGACTCCCTCCGACCCCCGGGACCGGGACCCGGCGTCCCCGTGACTCGTCCGGGGACGCCGGTGACTCCCCTTCTCTGCGACCTCTCCTGTCGTCCCACACCCCTTGCCCACCCGCCCCGTCCACACCCCCTCTCCACTTCCGATCACCCGCTCCCCCGAAAGGAACACCGCCGTGAAGACCAAGGCAGCAGTACTGTTCGACCTCCACCAGCCGTTCGAGATCATCGAGCTCGACCTGGACGATCCCGGCCCCGGCGAGGTCCTCATCAAGTACACGGCCGCAGGCCTGTGCCACTCCGATCTGCACCTGTCCGACGGCTCGCTCCCGCCGCGCTTCCCGATCGTCGGCGGGCACGAGGGCGCCGGCGTCATCGAGGCCGTGGGCGTGGGCGTCACCAAGGTCAAGCCGGGCGACCACGTGGTGTGCTCCTTCATCCCCAACTGCGGCACCTGCCGGTACTGCTCGACCGGGCGACAGAACCTCTGTGACATGGGTGCCACGATCCTCGAGGGGCACATGCCCGACGGCACCTTCCGCTTCCGCTCGGGCGGCAAGGAGTTCGGTGCCATGTGCATGCTCGGCACCTTCTCCGAGCGCTCGGTGATCTCCCAGCACTCGGTGGTCAAGGTCGACGACTGGCTGCCGCTCGACAAGGCCGTCCTGGTGGGCTGCGGCGTGCCCTCCGGCTGGGGCACCGCCACCTATGCGGGCAACGTGCGCCAGGGCGACACCGTGGTGATCTACGGCATCGGCGGGCTCGGCATCAACGCCGTCCAGGGCGCCGTCCACTCGGGGGCCCGCCACGTCGTGGTGGTGGACCCCGTCCAGTTCAAGCGCGACGAGGCCCTCAAGTTCGGCGCCACCCACGCGTTCGCCGACGCCGCCGAGGCCCACGCCGAGGTGGAGAAGCTCACCTGGGGCCAGATGGCGGACCAGGCGCTCATCCTGGTGGGCACCGTCGACGAGCAGGTCGTCTCGAGCGCCTTCGACGTGATCGGCAAGGGTGGCACCGTGGTGATCACCGGCCTGGGCAACATGACCGACAAGACCGTCCAGGTCAGCGGCACCGTGATGGCGCTGTTCGGCAAGACCATCACGGGCACCCTGTTCGGTTCGGCCAACCCGCAGTACGACATCGTCAAGCTGCTGCGCCTGTACGACGAGGGCAAGCTCAAGCTGGACGAGCTCATCACCACCACCTACTCGCTCGAGCAGGTCAACGAGGGCTACCGGGATCTGCAGGACGGCAAGATCATGCGCGGCGTGATCATCCACGACGCCTGACCCGTCGCCACCCGACCGGCGCGGCCGACGACTGCGCGCGCCGCCCCGATCCCGGGGTGGCGCGCGCAGTCGTTGGCCAAGGAATGGCGGGCAGGCGCTCCCGCGGATGGCGTCTCGCGCGAGCGCCTGCCAGGTCAGCGCACAGCCGCACGC
>NZ_JAALEB010000421.1:0-3568 GCF_014145165.1 Dietzia sp. Cai40
GGCCGCTGACACTGGCCGCTGACACTGGCCGCTGACACATACCTGGGGCTGGCAATGACGTTCCGCCACAGCCGGCTGGACGGGCTCTCGAGTCGGCACCGGCAACCAGGTCTTATGACAAGCCGCACCGTCGAGGCTGCGCAGCGAGCGAACTTTCGCCCTCTCCCCCGTCGCGGCATCTGTTCGTCAACCTGCGTCGTAGTCGATTGGGATACTGGATCGGTGCCCTCGCGCGATGAAGTCTTGATGAGTACTTGGCGAATCCATGTCCACTGAACGCGTCCCCTGGTCTCGCCTCGACAGCGGCGAGTTCGAACACACCGTCGCGATGCTGGTGTGCGCCGACCACCCGCTGGGTCAGAAGTTCACACCTGGCCCGGACGGCGGCATCGATGTCTTTGTTCCCGACGGCGACAGCCAGCGCAAGGTGTTTCAAGTCAAGAACTTCCCCCTGAAGTTTGCCAACGCAGAGTTCCGACAAGTGAGGAAGTCGCTCAGGGCGGTCGCCGAAACGTCAAGGCAAGAGGGATGGGCGATCACCGAGTGGCACCTTGTGATCCCCCGCGATTCAAGCCCCGGATACCGCGCTCGAATCGAAGAGGAGGTCAAATCTCTGGGCATCCCGACGTGGTCATGGATGGGCCTGACACGGCTCGACATTTTCGCGGCACGCCACCCAGAGCTCATCGATTATTACCTCAAGGGGGGCAAGGACCGTCTCGCTGATCAACTCGCCGATCTCACCGCCATCATTCGCGGTGACACGACCCTTGGTAGCGGGACTCGTTTGCAACCTGCCGACGTCGGCGACCGAATCAGGATCTTGCAACGTGCAGCAAACAATGACCCTCACTACCGGTACCACTTCGGAACATCCGATTGCCCCCCGCACCAAGTAGATGAGCCCTGGCTGGTTGCTGTCGCAGCCGAGCAACACGGCCCCATGTGGCTCCACATCAAGGTGTATGCAAAGTTCGCTGCCGCCCTCAGCGAGCGTCCGATAACCACTACCGTGCAGGTCGACGTAACCGGCGACCCGGCACTCGCCGAGAGCTTCGAGCAGTTTCTCGATTTCGGAACCGATCTCACGATCCCCTCGTCTGCTGCGTCCGCAGAACTCAACCTCCCCGGCGGGCTCGGCGGCACTATTGACAGTGCTGAGATCCACTTCACCGCCATCACGGCCGAAGCGGGCGGTCCGGAACCCGCATCTAGCATCACCGTTGGAGTCCGAGACGCTACAGGTGATGTCGTCGCCGAACTGCGGTTGGAGCGGAAGAGCTTCACGTCAGGGGTGCGCGGCGGCCAGCGAACCGTATGGGCTGACCGGACCGACAAGGTGGAGCTTGCACTTAGGACCCGCTTCGAGCCTATCGAAGTCGAAGCAGACTTCCGTATGAACTGGGACGCCTATAGCCAATTGCCAGGCGACCTCATCGATGCCGTTTCATTCATGGATGCGGTCGATCGCGGAGTGTCAATCGGACTGAGTCCCAGCCACGGACCGCGCCGTTATAGCTGGACTGTTCCTTACCCTCACGACCGAAATTCGAATCTCCATCTAACGGCGCGGCTCGTACGAGCGTTGAACGTAATCCAGCAGCACTCCACGGATCTGCTTCGCATCCCGAGCGCCCTCTCCGCGGGAGAACTCCGACATGTCTTCGAAGCAGCAACCCTCCTGCAAGGCCAAGCGGCTAGCACCACCTGGTCACCGTTTGAATTCACCATCGATGCCACCGATCGCCCCACGCTCACTGCGGGGTCACGTATCAATGTCGCGGTTACGCAGAGACTCAACATCGAGTTGGACGGAGAAGAACACCACCTTGGCCAAGTCGCAGCGTTCCTTGATGCCGTCGTCGACTCCGTCGACGGCGACACTGTCGCGCTCAGCCCGGGAGACCCGGACGCCCGTGCCACTCGCGTTCTCGCGGAGGGCGAAGAGTACAGAGTCTGGGTGGCGGCGACCGACGCAGAGAGCAAACGTCCCGCGCCCGACGGCAACAGGGATGGGCCAACCTGAACACCCAAAGCCGAACGGCCGCGAAGGGCACTGGGGAGTGTGGCAACTCCCCCATGTCACCATGGGCCGTCAGCCTGGTGTCGCATTTGACGATCCCCTACCGCTCCTGCCTGGGGGTCAGGTCTTCCACTACGTCGGCCCCGGTCGCGTGGATGCATACACACGTCGTGCAGATGAGTCGCACAGAGCATGGCTTTGTACAGCAGCACCTTTTGCAGGTAATTCCCGGGCCCTGCCGTTCAAGCGATGACTGTCGTTGCTGACGGGTACGTTCCCTCCATGTACTCCATGGAGCCGGAGGCCGTTACCGCTGCCGTCGCAAGTCTCGCTGCCCCCGTCGTCCGAAATGGGGCGGCCACCGGTCGGCGAGAATGGAGCTGGGACTTCTGCATCAACTACTTCTCGGCTACCGACGACCCGACTGCCGAGATGGAAAAGAGTTGTCTCCAACTCGGCTACTACCTCGCCAGCTGGGGCATGCTTCGTGGCTCATCCTGGCTCTTCAAGAACGCCCACCCTCGGCACTACACCGCGACGATCGAAACGATCGCCCGCCACTCTCCCACAGTGCGTGACCTCGACCTCTCCGATTACACCGACACCCAGGCCCGTGCAGCTCTCATCTCGGCATACGCCGACATCAAGGGCGCCCTGCTCCCGGACGGCAACGAACACGCCACCGCGGTCACGAAGGTGATGCTCGGCGTGTGGGGAAACATCCCCGCATTTGACACCTACCTTCGAGCGGGCCTACGCAGCATCGTCTCTCCAGCCGAGCGTGCGGCATTCAACACCGTCAACGACCGTTCGCTGGAACTGCTCAACCGGATCTACCGGGAGAACCAAGGAGTGATTGACCAGCTCGCCAATTCTCACGGCACCGTGATCTTCTCAGACCACGCCGCCCCCTCCCGCTCGTACACCCGGGCGAAAGTGCTCGACGCAGCCGGCTTCACCCTCGGCGAGCAACTCCTCGCCGGACCTGACCGATCCGACGAGGCTCTGTAGGCACCTCGCTCGACCTCAGTGCTCCACGTCTGCGGATCCGGCTTCTACGCGCTGAAGCGCACGATAGAGCGTCGACCGCCCCACTCCGAGATCGCGGGCGATCGCTGACGGCCCCTCCCCCGCCTCGATGCGGGCGTGGGCCTTGTCGATCTGCTCAGAGGTCAGGACTCGTTTTCGTCCCTTGTACTTGCCTTTCGCTTTGGCAATGGCAATGCCCTCCGCCTGGCGTTCACGGATGATGGCCCGCTCGAACTCCGCAAACGCCCCGAGCAGCGACAGCATCAGGTCAGCTCGAGGATCCTGGGCACCAGCGGCGTAAGTGGCCCGCTCGTGGACGAACTCCACACTCGCACCCTTCGCGGTGATCTCTCCAACGATCTGCTTGAGATCAACCAACGAACGAGCGAGACGGTCCATCGACGCAACCACCAACTCGTCACCATCTCGCAAGTACCTGATGCACTCTTCGAGCTCCACTCGGTCCACGCGCGAGCGAGCGGACTGCTTCTCGACGTAGACGCGGTCGCACTCCCC
>NZ_JAALEB010000422.1:0-3049 GCF_014145165.1 Dietzia sp. Cai40
ATCATCGGATCCACCACCGCACCCCCCTGCGCCAATCGAACTCGCCACCATTCGAACGTGTGATCTAGTATATCGTCTCAACCGAGATAGCACAAGTGTTCGACTGGCCCCGTGAGGGCGGGGTCGACCTCAGGGGTATCGCGCCTCTGGGCCGAGTGCGCGGGAGCGTGAGCGCGCTCGCCAGTGGAGGAAGGCCAGGCCCGCCCATGAGACGAGCACGGCGGACGCAACGGCGAGTTGCGCCGTCAGAAGATGTTCCGCGGGATAGATGACGCCGGTGAGGTAGTGGTCGATGAACCCCGTCGACGGCAGCGTCTCCTGGCCGGCGCGGGCGCGTCCCCAGTTCTCTACGTGGGTGAGCGGACAGTCCCACCCCACCGTCGCGATCCCGAGTCCGTACGCCGCCGTCGCCAGATGCGGCCAGAATGTCCAACGCCATCGCCACGCGAGGAAGCCGCCCACCACCATGTACACGAGGAAGGCCGCGTGGAGCACCATCGCAGCGTCAGCGACGAGTCGGTATCCCATGACTCCAGGGTGCCAGCCGGGGCGGGAGGCGCAAGTGGCCCGACGGGGGCGGCCTCTGCTACGGTGACCGGCATGTCGATCGCTCGCGCTTATTGGCGCTTTATGTGGGCTCCGGGTGGAGCCCGCGCCACGAGCGCACGCGTCCGCTAGTCGGACGTCCGACACCCGGAGCCCAGAGGCGGTGACCACAACGGTCGCCGCCTCCCGCCATTTCCAGCGGCGGATCCGGGTGCGCACAGGGCACCGAACAGGATCACGGCACCCGGCCCGCCACGACCCCCGCATCAGGAGCGCACGCCGTGACCATCACCGCCGAGAACCCCACCCAGACCGCCGACCGGCGAGTCCTGTCCTACTCCCCGTTGCCGACGCCGATCGAGATCCTCGGCGAACTCCCGCTGGGAGAGGCCCGCGAAGCGCTGGTCGAGCGCAGCCGCAGCGAGATCGCCGATGTCCTGGCCGGGCGAGACGACCGGCTGCTCGTGGTGGTGGGGCCCTGCTCGGTCCACGATCCCGACGCCGCGCTCGACTACGCGGGGCGCCTCGCGGCCCTGGCCCGGGAAGTCTCGGAGGACCTGCTGATCGTCATGCGCGTCTACTTCGAGAAGCCGCGCACGACGGTGGGGTGGAAGGGCCTGATCAACGACCCGGCCCTCGACGGGAGCTACGACATCCCCCGCGGACTGCGCACCGCCCGCAGACTCCTCCTGGACGTGTTGGACCTCGGCCTGCCCGTCGGCTGCGAGTTCCTCGAGCCGACCAGCCCGCAGTACATCGCCGACGCCGTCTCGTGGGGCGCCATCGGAGCCCGGACCACCGAGAGCCAGGTGCACCGGCAGTTGGTCTCCGGCCTGTCCATGCCGGTGGGGTTCAAGAACGGGACGGACGGCGAGGTCCAGGTCGCGGTGGACGGGTGCAGGTCCTCGGCGTCGCGCCACGTGTTCTTCGGCACCGACGCCGAGGGCCGGGCCGCCGTGGTGGAGACCGCCGGGAACACCGACTGCCACGTGATCCTCCGGGGCGGCACGGGCGGACCCAACCACGATGCGGCCTCCGTGGCGTCCGCGGTGGCGTCGGTCGCGAGGGTGGGGCTGCCCGGGCTGGTGATGGTGGATGCGAGCCACGCCAACTCCGGCAAGTCCCACGAGCGTCAGGCCGAGGTCGTGGCCGAGCTCGCCGAGCGGATCGGGGCGGGGGAGGAGGGCATCTCCGGCGTGATGGTCGAGAGCTTCCTCGAGGCCGGCGCCCAGTCCGTCGACGCCGCGGAACTCGTCTACGGCAAGTCGGTCACCGACGCCTGCATCGGCTGGGACACCACCGAGGAGGGCGTGCGCGCGCTGGCCGCGGGGGTTCGCGCCGGCCGACGGGGCTGAGCCCCCGCGGGGTCAGGGGGACCCCTGTGGAGGGGGCGTCGCGCGGTAACCTCTACCGAGTGGATGCCTCCTCCCCCCTGTACTCGCTGTACGAGTCGCGACTCCGGTCGTCACTCGACGGTGCCCGGCTCCCACGGCACATCGCCGTGATGGCCGACGGAAACCGCCGATGGGCCAAGGAGGCCGGGTTCGCGGATGTCGCGCACGGACACCGGGCCGGGGCGGTCAAGATCGCCGAGATGCTGGGCTGGTGCGACGAGCTGGGCGTGGACGTCGCCACCATCTATCTGCTGAGCACCGAGAACCTGGGTCGTGATGCCGAGGAGCTCGACGAGCTGCTGCAGATCATCGCCGACGTGGTGGACGAGATCACCGGTCCGGACAAGAACTGGGACGTCCGGATCGTCGGGCGGCTCGAGGTGCTGCCGGACTGGCTGGCCGAGCGGCTGCGCCACGCCGAGCGCGCGAGCACCGGGCGTCGGGGGGTCAAGGTCAACGTCGCCGTGGGGTACGGCGGCCGTCAGGAGATCGCCGATGCGACCCGCGAGCTCGTCGCCCAGTTGATCGACGAGGGCCGGACCGGGCGGGACCTGGTCGACGGCATCACCGTGGAGGCCATCGGCGAGCACCTCTACACCTCCGGCCAGCCCGATCCCGATCTGGTGATCCGGACGTCCGGCGAGCAGCGGCTCTCCGGATTCCTGCTGTGGCAGAGCGCCTACTCGGAGATCTGGTTCACCGAGGCCTACTGGCCCGCGTTCCGCCGCGTGGACTTCCTCCGCGCCCTGCGCGACTACGGTGCCCGCAACCGCAGGTTCGGCCACTGATGCCGGCCTCGAACAGTCCCGCGTCCGGGGAGACGGTGCCGGAGTCGTTCACCGTGCAGGCCGTCTGCGTGGTGGACCAGCTCCTCACCGTTCCCGGCCGCGTCGGCGTGACGGCGATCGACAAGCGCCCCGTCGAGGGCCCGGTGCAGGTCCGTGAGTACGGCCTCCACGGCGACGTCCAGGCCGACCGCGAGCATCACGGCGGCGTGTGGAAGGCCGTCTACCTGCTCTCCGACTCCGATGTCGAGCCGTGGGAGCCCGAGTTCGGCGGGCCGATCCCGCCCGGGTACTTCGGCGAGAACCTGCGAGTGACCGGCGTCG
>NZ_JAALEB010000423.1:0-1609 GCF_014145165.1 Dietzia sp. Cai40
TGGTAGGACGTTCGCGGGCGGAGTAACGTTCACGACATCAGAACATGAAGATCTGTTCATATGGCTAAGGAAGCCGCCATGAACCAACGACTGACGACCGCATTGCCGCTCGCGGTGATGCTCGTGGCCACCGCGACGGCGTGCGTCCAGGGCGGCGGCGGAAACCCCCCGGCCGGCCAGAACGTCCCCGGGGTGATCGAATCCACCTCGCCCGCGGTGGAACCGACGTCCATGAATCCGCAGAAACTCGACGACTCGGTGGTGTTCCTCATGACCACCGTCTCCGGGTACGTCCTCGACCCGGGTGAGGGGGAGGGGGACGACGTCCGGTCCACCGAGGTGACGGCGGTACGGACCTGCACGGGGTGGATGGCCGGCGAGGACGGGGAGATCATCACCGCCGGGCACTGCGTCGGCCGGGATGAGGGCCGTGACGTCGTGATCTCCTCCTACCTCGACGACCACGACGTCGCCGACGAAGGATCCCTGGAGGCCGTGGTCGAGGTCCGGGTGATGGCCGGTCAGCCCGACATCGACGGCGCCACCATCACGGACTGGGTCCCTGTCCGGGTCGCCGACGTGATGCCGTTCGAGGACGGGGATCTGGCCCTGCTGCGGGTCGAGGCGACGGACTCGGGCTCGCGGCCGCCGGCGTTGGCGATAGCCGAGGAGGACCCGCAACCGGGCGACAGTGTCACCTCGATCGGCTTTCCCGGCGCCGGTGCCGACGTCTCGGAGGAGAAGGCAATCCAGCCCCCGTCGTTCAAGGCCGGCACCGTCTCCGCGCGGCCGGCCTCCGCGAGGGGGGTGGAGGGATACGAGATCGACGCCGACATCAGCCCCGGTATGGCCGGCGGGCCCACCGTCGACGGGTCGGGTCGGGTGGTGGGCGTGAACTCCTACGCCATCCGCGGCGGATGCCAGGCGTTCAACATCGTCACCGGCACCTCCGAACTTCGACGCTTTCTGGCCGACAACGGGGTGGGGTGACCGGCCGCTGCTCAGTCGCCGGCGTCGGCCAACAACCCGTAGAGACGCTTGCGTAGCGCGACCAGTTCCTCGGTGGCCGCGGTGCTGGTGGTCGGGTCGCCCGTCTGGACGACGGCCCGGACCGCCATGGCGGCCTCGCCGAACGCCTTCCAGAGGTCGGCGTCCCCGCCCAGTCGGGAGGTGGCCTCCTCGGTGGCGTCGTCCCACGGGGCGGGGCGGTCCGCGAGTGTCTCGAGCTCGACGCGACCGGCGTCGGTGAGCTGGTAGTGCTTGGGTCCGGCGTCCTCCGCGGGACCGATGAGGCCCTCGTCCTCCAATAGAGACAGGGCCGGGTAGACCGCGCCCGAGCTGGGGCGCCACGTGCCGCCACTGCGCTCGGCGAGCTCGCGGATGATCCCGTAGCCGTTCCGCGGTCCCTCGGCCAATAGCAGGAGCGTGCCGCGTCGGACGTCCCCTCGTCGTCGTCGCCTCTGGTGGCCGCGCCGCATCCCACGTCCCTCATCGAACGGGCCGAACGGGCCGCCCGGGCCGAAAGGTCCACCGGGCCCGAACGGGCCGCCCGGGCCGAACGGCCCACCAGGGCCGAAGGGTCCCGCGCCTCCGCCGTGCTCGTGGCGAC
>NZ_JAALEB010000424.1:0-5455 GCF_014145165.1 Dietzia sp. Cai40
TCCGGGGGAGCCTCCAGGAAAGGCCGCAGCTCGAGCCACTCGTGGATCGGCTCCCCGCCCGCCCCCGGGGCCGCAGATAGCTCGCCCGCGAGCTCGAGGGCCCGCTCGTAGCTGGCGGTCTCGATGATCATCCAGCCGGCGATGAGGTCCTTGGTCTCGGGGAACGGGCCGTCGGTCAGCGGCGGGCGGCCCTCGCCGTCGTACCGCACCCACGTCCCCGACTCCGACAACGCGTTGGCGTCGACGAACTCGCCGGACTCCTCCAGCCGAGCGGCGAAGTCGTTCATGTACTGGATGTGGGCGGACACCTCCTCGGGCGCCCACTCGGTCATGGGCACGTTATTGGGTGGCTCCGGGGCACCCCGGTAGTGCTTGAGCAACAGGTACTTGGCCATGGCGATCCTCCTCGTACTGTGCGACCCAGTGTGGTCGCTGCACTAGGGGGACGGAACCGGATCCGGGTTCTCGACATGAGCGACCAGATCGGTCACACCGTGGTCATGTGCGGGCCAATCGTGCCGGGTCGAGGTCGAGGCGGCGCAACAGCTGGGCGTTGAGCGCCACCACGATGGTCGAGACAGACATGAGGATCGCCGCGACCGCGGGGGAAATCGCCACGCCGACAAAGGCCAGAACCCCGGCGGCCAACGGCACAGCGATGACGTTGTACCCCGTTGCCCACACCAGGTTCTGCCACATTTTGCCGTAGCTGGCATGGGAGAGGTCGATGATAGACAGGACCGCCCGCGGGTCGTTCGCGGCGAGCACCACCCCGGCGGATTCGATGGCCACATCGGTCCCGGCACCGATCGCCACGCCCACATCAGCGCGAGCCAAGGCGGGGGCGTCATTGACCCCGTCGCCGACCATCGCCACCCTGTGCCCGCGCTTCTGGAGCTCGGTGACCTTGGCGTCCTTGTGCTCGGGAAGCACCTCGGCGAACACCTCGTCAATCCCGAGGTCCGTGGCCACGGCGTCCGCGACCTGCTGGGCGTCGCCGGTGATCATGGCGACCGAGACCCCACGGGCGTGCAGGGCGTCGATCGCCTGCCGGGACTCCTCCCGCACGGCGTCCTCGAGCGCGACGGCCCCCAGGATCCGGTCACCTTCGGCGACGTGCAACACCGACGCCCCGCGCGACACCCACTGCTCGGTCACCTCCGCGACGTCGGTGGGAATCGACAACCCCAGTTCGTTGAGCATGGCGGGACCGCCGACGCTGGCCTCGGTGCCATCGACACGGGCGCGGACCCCACGGCCTGGCAGGGACCGGAAATCGGTGGCGGCGATCCGCTCGCCGGCCGGCACCCGGTCATCGGCCGCCGCGACGATAGCCCGGGCGACGGGGTGTTCACTGTCGGCCTCGACCGCCGCCGCCAACGCCAACACCCGCTCCCCGGTGACCCCGCGCGCGGCGGTGACTCCCGTGACCCGGTGCTGGCCCTCGGTCAAGGTGCCGGTCTTGTCGAACAGGACCACATCGACGGTGCGCATGCGTTCGAGCGAGAGCCGGTCCTTGACCAACACCCCGGACCTGGCCGCTCGTTCGGTGGAGATCGCGATCACAAGTGGAATAGCCAACCCCAGCGCGTGGGGACAGGCGATCACGAGCACGGTCACCGTGCGCACCACGGCCTCGTCGACGTTGCCGAGCAACGCCCAGACCGCAAACGTGAGGATGCCCACGACCGTGGCGAAATAGAACAGGAACGCCGCGGCCTTGTCTGCCAGAGCTTGCGCTCGGGACGAGGAGGCCTGGGCGTCGGCGACCATCCGCTGGATGCCGGCCAGAGCCGTGCTCTCGCCCACCGCGGTGATCCGAACCCTCAGCGCGCTGTCCGTCGCAACGCTTCCGGCGACCACGGTGTCGCCGGCTTCTCTGGTGACCGTCTTGGATTCGCCGGTGATCATCGATTCATCGACTTCGGCACGGCCGTCGGTGACCGTGCCGTCGGCGGGCACCCGCGCTCCTGCGCGCACGAGCACCAGGTCCCCCAACTCGAGGTCCGGAAGCGGAACTGCGACAGTCCCGGAATCCGTGATCTTCTCCGCCGAGTCCGGCAGCATGGCCGCCAGCGCATCGAGGGCTCCCGAGGCCGAGCCGAGCGCGCGCATCTCGAGCCAGTGCCCGAGCAGCATGATCACGATAAGCAGCGCCAGTTCCCACCAGAAGTCCAGCTCGAACCCGCCGAGGCCCAAGGTGGTGATCCAGGAGGCGACAAAGGCGACAGTGATCGCCATGGAGATCAGCAGCATCATCCCCGGGCGGCGCGAGCGGAGTTCGGCCCAGCCGCCCGTGAGGAACGGGGTGCCGCCGTAGAGGAAGATCACCGTGCCCAGCACCGGGGCGATCCACATGGCGCCGGGGAAATTCGGCATGGTGTAGCCGAGCAGATCGGCGACCATGTGGCTGAAGTACACCACCGGGATCGCCAGCACCAGCGACGCCCAGAAGCGACGGCGGAACATCTCCCCGTGTGCCCCGTGCCCAGCGTGTCGATCGTGGCCCCCGTCCTCGCCGTGCCCGCCCGGCCCGACATGGGCGACGTGCTCGCCGTGCTCGGCGGGGGGCGGGCTGTGAACCTCGGCGCCGTGGCCGTGTCTGGTCGGCGCCGGGTTCGGTTGCGCGGGTCCGTGTTCCGGATGCGACATCAATAGCCTCCTGGGAGTGGCGGGGCTCAGGGGTTCGGCTGTCTTGGGTGTTTCAGGGTGTTCACTAGGCCAGGTAGGACAGGGTGGTCATCATCCCGGCCTCCTGGTGATAGGCGTTGTGGCAGTGAAGCGCCCACTGGCCGGGGTTGTCGGCATCGAATTCGATCTCCACGGTGCGCATCGGTCTGATCGTGACGGTGTCCTTGCGCAGCCCGGTATCGGGCAGAGCGAAGGTGTGTCCGTGCAGGTGCATGGGGTGGAACATGTCCGACATGTTGCGCATCCGCATACGAACCCGTTGCCCTTCGTTGACGTCCAACGACGTGATGTCGGGGTGAGCGCGGCCGTTCAGGGTCCACCTGTACGGCGACATGGTCCCGCCCATGTCCAGACTGTGGTAAACGTCGTGCCCCTTCTCTTCCAGTCGGACGTCCGCGCGAGGCGCCAGATCGGTGCCGAACAGCACCTGCCGGTCCAGCTCGTCGGGTCGGGACCGGGTAGGCAGGTCGCCCGCAGCGGTGCGCACCAGTGCCTGCCCGTGACCGGTCTTGCCCTCGGCCTGCGCGAACAACGGGAAGACGCCGTCGCCGAGGGTGACGAGCACATCGAACCGCTCGCCCATCCCGACCATCAGTGCATCGGTATCCTGCGGCACGACCGGGAAGCCGTCGGTGTGGGTGATGGTCATCCGGTGCCCGCCCAGGGCCACGCGGAAGGCGGTATCAGCACCGGCGTTGATGAGGCGGATACGCGCTCGCTCCCCGGGTGTCGCGTTGAACACCATCGGGTCCTCCGGGACCCGCCCATTGACCAGGTAGAGCGGATAGCTCACGTCCCCGGCGCCGCCGAGCATCGGCGAGAGCATCGTCTCGGAACCCGTGTCCGTGGCGCCCATACCTCTCATGCCGCCGTGGTCCATCGCGCCCATTCTTCCCATCCCAGATCCGCTGCCCATACCTGCGGCGTCACCGATGCCCAGGTCGCGGGCAACATCGTCGGGGGTGCGACCGGTGCCGTCGAGCCAGTCGTCGAGCACCACGATCCACTCGTGCTCATGGTCACCGGGCTCGTTCGGGTCGTCGACGATCAGGGGCCCGTAGAGTCCGCGGTCGAGTTGGAGCCCGGAGTGCGAATGATAGAAGTACGTGCCCGCGTGCGGGACGGTGAACTCGTAAGCGAACCGACCGCCGGGGGCGATGGGGTCCTGAGTCAGGCCGGGTGCCCCGTCCATGTCGTTGCTCAGTGCCAGTCCGTGCCAGTGCACGCTGGTTTCCGCCGGCAGCTGGTTGTCCACCTCCACCTTGAGCAGATCCCCGACACGGGCACGCAGTAGCGGCCCGGGCAGGCTAGGGTCGTAGCCCCAGGTGGAGACGACGCGTCCACCGAGATCCACGTCGACCGGACGCGGCGTCAACCGCGCTGAGACCACCCGTTGGCCCGCGCTGCGGCGCGCCAGCTCGGCACGACGGACAGCGTCCGACAAGGGCTGCACGGGGGTACCGGTCGGCGGGCCCGCTCCGGAACAGGCGACGAGCGCCCCGGCCCCGGCGAGGGCTGAACCGAGGAGGAAGGACCGGCGGGTCAGCTCAGACACGGGGCCGCCCGTGCTCGGGTTTCGTCGGTACGGAGTTGCCGGAGCGCGTCAGCTCCTCTCGGCGGGCCACGAACTCGTCGGAGCCGATCTCTCCGCGGGCGAAACGCACTTCGAGCACTCGAAGCGGATCGGCCTCCGGCGCGGTGCGTCCGTGCCCCCCGGAACGGTCATTACGGAACATCATGGCCAGCATGGACAGCACTGCCGCCCAAAACACGAGCATGCACACCGCCATGATGATCCACCCGGTGGCACTCAGCTGACCCGACCAGCCCATCATGGTCGTCACCGTCCTTCGGTTGGTGACATCAGCATCGCGCGTGCACGCACCAGTTCAGGTAGAGGTCGCGTGAAGTTTTGATCAAGAAGGCCGGCCGCTGCATCGGCGGTGGACACTGTCCCCCGGAACCTGTCGCCCGGCCGCCGAACCACACCACAATTCCGCACCCCAGGCGGACAATGACCGCGTGAACACGACCGAGGCGGAGACCTACCGCCGCGAGATCCTCGGCTACTGCTACCGCTACTTCGGCTGTATCGCGGAGGCCGAAGACGCAACGCAGGAGACGATGCTGCGTGCGTGGAGGGCGCGGGATGGCGCCGAATTCGGCGGCCGCTCGTCGCTGCGTACGTGGCTGTATTCCATCGCCACCCACGTCTGCCTGGACATGGCTCGCGCGCCGCAGCGACGCAGCCTTCCGGTGGACCTCAACGAGCCCGGCCGCGTCCCAGACGACCCCACGTCGCTGGCCACCATGCCCGAGCAGATGTGGATCGGCCCGGCGAGCGACGCCCATCTCGGCGTCGACCCGTCCGCCACCGCCCTCGCCCGCGAATCGGTCCGGCTCGCCTTTGTCGCCGCGCTGCAGTTCCTGCCACCCCGGCAGCGGGTCGTGCTGATCCTCCGCGATGTCCTGGTGCTCTCGGCGGCGGAGTGCGCGGACCTCCTCGACATGTCCGTGGCCTCGGTCAACTCCGCACTCGCCCGGGCGCGCAAGACCATGGCCCAGCACGGGGCCACTCTCCCAACCGACACCGCGGACGACGCCCCCGCCTACGACACCCGGCTTCTCGAGAAGTACGTCGCCGCCTTCGAGGCCTACGACGTCGACCGCCTAGGGCGTGTCTCCCATAGCTGAGCGGTGACCCGCGAGACCGTGGCCGTATGGGTCAGACGAAGTCACGATTTCGCCAGTTCACCGACGAGCA